>JAJQJO010000133.1 GCA_021323495.1 Cellvibrio sp.
AACTGGGAATACGAACCCTTTGTAGTTCCCACCGATGTTTATCAAGGTTGGGATGCAAAAGCCAAAGGCGCTGCTGCGGAGTTGAGCTGGAAAGATAAATTTTCCGCATACAAAGCCGCCTATCCAGAACTGGCTGCAGAATTTGATCGCCGTGTAGTGAAAGGTGATTTGCCTGCTGACTTCGCTGCAAAAGCCGAAGCCTTTATTGCCGAAAGCCAAGCCAAGGGCGAAAAGATTGCCAGCCGTAAAGCCTCGCAAAATTCTATCGCTGCCTTTGGTGCGATCTTGCCGGAATTGCTCGGCGGTTCTGCCGACCTCGCAGGCTCCAACCTGACCCTGGTGAAAACCTCCAAAGGTGTAACCGGTGAAGACGCGAGCGGCAACTACATTTATTACGGTGTGCGTGAATTTGGTATGAGCGCAATCATGAACGGTATTTCTGCGCATGGCGGCTTCATTCCTTACGGCGCGACCTTCCTGATGTTCCAACAATACGCAGCCAATGCTGTGCGTATGTCGGCGCTGATGAAATTGCGCAACATTTTCGTTTATACCCATGACTCAATCGGTCAAGGCGAAGATGGCCCAACCCACCAGCCAATTGAAGTACTCGGCAGCCTGCGTATGACCCCGAACCTGGATACCTGGCGTCCAGCCGATGCGGCTGAAGCAGCAGCATCCTGGAAAGCGGCGATCGAGCGCAAAACTGGCCCGACCGCGTTGGTATTCAGCCGTCAAAACCTGGATCACATCGCGCGCACCGGTGCACAAGTGGCCGATATTTCGCGCGGTGGTTATATCCTGGTTGATTCAGTAGGCGAACCGGAAGCCATCCTGATCGCAACCGGTTCAGAAGTTGGCGTGACTGTGAAAGCAGCAGAAGCCTTGAAAGCAAAAGGCCGCAATGTGCGCGTTGTGTCTATGCCATCAACGTCGGTGTTTGATCAACAAGATGTGGCCTACCGCGAATCGGTTTTGCCGATTAGCGTTGGCGCGCGCGTAGCAGTGGAAACTGCACACGTTGATTACTGGTACAAATACGTTGGCTTCGACGGCCGCGTAGTGGGCATGACCACCTTCGGTGAATCAGCACCTGGCCCGGCACTGCTCGAACACTTCGGGTTTACTGTCGACAATATCGTCAGCACGGTTGAAGAATTGTTGGAAGATTAACAGTAAGAAAAACACCCGGCGCGAGTCGGGTGTTTTGTTTCTGCGGGGCCTCAATTTGTGGGCCTTGACGAATGAAGCCAAAAAAGCTACAAATGTAGCTAAATTTGCTACATTATCTGGCGGCACCTGACAATGAATTCTCCGCTCGCTGATTTGCTTTTTAAAGAGTATCGCCGCCGCGTTTTGGGGTTATTACTGTTACACCCCGAGCAGTCCTTTCATGTGCGCGAAATTGCGCGTTTGACCGGTACAGTTGCGGGGACGCTACACAAGGAGTTGAGTAAATTAGCAGATGCAGGGCTGCTATTGAAAATGACGCAGGGTAATCAGGTGAGTTACCAAGCCAATCGCAATGGCCTGATTTTTAATGAGCTGGCAAGTATTTTGCGCAAAACATCGGGTATCGCCGATGTACTTGCAGAAGCGTTAGCTCCGCTTGCGCAGCAGATTGAATTTGCGCTGGTGTTTGGTTCTGTTGCCAGCGGTAAGGCTAGGGTTGACAGTGATATCGATTTATTAATTGTTGCCAACGTCGGTTTTAGTGAAGTAGTGAAAGCACTTTATCCTGCGCAGCAGCAATTGCGGCGGGAGATTAATCCCAAGTTATATTTACCGGAAGAATGGAAATTGGCTCTGTTAAAACGCTCGGTATTTGTAGATGAGCTGCTTGGTAAGCCGGTTATTAAAATCATAGGGGACATGGATGACACTGGATAATCTCGTTGGCATAAGTTTGGAACCGATAGCGCCTGACTTGTTAACGATCAGGCGTTTACTGAATGCGGCACAGCGTAATATTGATGATTCGCACTTGCCTGGTCTGAGTAATGAAAATCGTTTTGATGCAGCTTATAAAGCGATTATGCAAATAGCGAATGCAGCGCTGCAGACGCGCGGCTTTCGCACTTTAACCAGTAAACCCGGTCATCACCAGACAATGATCCAAAGTTTGGTAAAAACTCTGGATATTAATTTTGAAACGGTGATTGTGCTCGATGCATTGCGTAAGCAGCGAAATGTGGCGGACTATTCGGGCGATCTGGTAACCGATGCGGCAGTTAAGGAATGTATTGCCCAAGCGCAATTGTTATTGGATGTAGCTCTCGAAAAGCTTGCGTCAAACTTATCCTGATGTCGTGGAAGGAATAGCAGGCTTGGTATACACCGGCAGAAATTATTTAATATAGATTTTTATAAAAGTATTTTGTTTTTTATCAGGAGAAAACCATGACCGTAAAATTAATGAAAGACCAGGACCTCGCCGGCAAGCGCGTATTGATTCGTCAGGATCTGAATGTGCCGCTGGAAGATGGTCGCATCACCAGCGCTGTGCGTATTGATGCCTCTATCCCAACCATTCAAGCTGCGTTGGCTGCCGGTGCAAAAGTGATGGTGATGTCGCATCTCGGGCGTCCGGATGAAGGTGTTTATGAAGAAGCTTCTTCATTGGCGCCGGTAGCAAAATATTTGAGCGAAAAGTTGGGCCGTAATGTTCCACTCGTTAAAAACTGGGTTGATGGTTTTGCGATGGAAGGCGATTTGGTTCTGTTGGAAAATGTGCGCTTCAATGTGGGCGAAGGCAAAAACTCGGACGAACTGTCCAAAAAAATGGCGGCACTGTGCGATGTGTTTGTCATGGACGCCTTCGGTACCGCGCACCGCGCGCAAGCATCAACGCATGGTGTTGCGAAATTTGCACCTATCGCCTGTGCAGGTCCGTTGCTGGCCGGTGAATTGGAAGCTCTGGCAAAAGTGCTCGACAATCCGGCTCGTCCGTTAGTCGCAATTGTTGGTGGCTCAAAAGTATCAACCAAGTTGAGCGTGTTGGATGCCTTGTCAAAAATCGCCGACATTCTGGTAGTGGGTGGCGGGATTTCCAATACCTTCGTTGCAGCAGCAGGCAACCAGGTGGGCAACTCACTTTATGAAAAAGATTTGATTCCCGAAGCTCAACGCCTGTGCAAAACGACTGAAGTGGTATACGCAACAGATGTGCGCGTCACCAAAGAAGGTTTCAAATCCTGGAACCATAATTCAGTGGCAACCGTTAAAAAGCCAAGTGAAATTCAAGCTGACGAAGAAATTATCGACTACGGTCCTGAAACCGCTGCGCGCGTTGCAGAGATTATTAAAAATGCCAAAACCGTATTGTGGAACGGTCCTTGTGGCGTATTTGAGTTTGATGCATTTGCACAGGGCACTGAAACAATTTCCCGTGCAATTGCAGCAAGTGATGCATTCTCTGTTGCCGGTGGTGGCGATACGCTTGCGGCAATCGATAAATGGAACCTCGCTGATAAAATCTCGTACGTTTCTACCGGCGGTGGTGCTTTCCTCGAATTCGTGGAAGGAAAAGTATTACCTGCAGTAGCGATTTTGGAAGAGCGCGCCAAGGGTTAATTCTCTGCGCCGACATTTGCAGTCGCATAAAAAAATGCCGGTATTGAAAAATACCGGCATTTTTTTATGCGAAGATTTTGTAATGCAAAACATTAATCGCGTTTGGTAGCGGTTTGGAACAGGCGCTGTTTATCGCGTGCCCAGTCGCGCTCTTTTTCGGTTTCGCGTTTGTCGTGTAATTGTTTACCCTTGGCGATGGCAATCTCTAACTTGATCAGGTGATCTTTCCAATAAAGTGCAGTGGGCACCACAGTGTAGCCTTTTTGTTCCACTGCTTCTTGCAAGCGGTTAATTTCGCGGCGATTGAGCAGCAATTTGCGCGTGCGGAATGGATCGGTGACAAAGTGGGTAGATGCGGTGAGCAGCGGTTGGATTTGCGCGGCCAGTAGCCAAGCCTCGTCATTTTTAAAAATCACGTAGCAGTCGGTAATATTGCCCTTGCCTGCGCGCAGGCTTTTCACTTCCCAACCGGTGAGCGCAATGCCTGCTTCAAAGCGATCGTGCAATTCGTAATCGAACTTGGCTTTCTTATTGAGGGCGATGGTATTGCCTTGGTTTTTTTGCGCTTTTTTGGCCATGAACTGGGTGCTACTCAAGGTAAAATCGAAAACGGGCGGGCATTATATCGGCAAAGCCTGCGCTCTGTCTTGATATAGGATCGGCGTCGGGCTTATACCCTTGCAGCAATCCAGATACAATTCCTTCTTGTCTGTGATGGTGCGTGCTATATCTGGTGCGATCTGTGCTTTAACCAACAATAACAATGTCCGTGCAGGATTTTAAAGAGGAGCAGCGCATGAAGCCACTCAAACAACATACTATTTGGGGACTGCGCGGCAGTTTTATTTTGGCCGCGACGGGCTCTGCTGTGGGCCTGGGTAACATCTGGAAATTTCCCTACATTACCGGCGAAAACGGTGGCGGCGCATTTGTATTGATGTATCTACTCTGCATCGCGACGATCGGGGTTCCGATCATGATGGCGGAAATTTTGATGGGGCGCCGCGCCCGCGCCAATCCAATCATGGCGACCGCTGAATTGTGCGAACACGCCGGCGCCAGCAAGGCGTGGACAGGATTGGGTTGGATGGGAGTGTTGGCCGGGCTGCTGATCTTGTCGTTCTACTCGGTCATCGCTGGCTGGACCCTGGAGTATGCACTGGCCGCGTTGGATGGAAAATTTGCCGGATTGACGGGTGAAACTTCGCAGGCACTCTTTAATGGTTTGCTCGCCAACACCGGTCTAATGGTGCAATGGCATTCGGTATTTATTGTGATGACGGTAGCCGTGCTTGCGCTCGGTGTTACGCGCGGCCTGGAGTCAGCCGTGCGCTGGATGATGCCGCTGCTGTTTATCCTGCTATTAGTTTTGCTCGGCTATGCAGTCAAAGAAGGCGAGTTCGAAACTTCACTGCGGTTTATGTTCAGTTTTAAAGTGGAAGATTTATCCTGGGAGGCGGCGCAAATCGCCATGGGACACTCCTTTTTTACCCTGAGCCTCGGCATGGGGGCGATCATGGCCTATGGTGCCTATATGCCAAGCAACCAATCGGTGGGGCAAACGGTGTTAATCGTCGCGCTCCTGGATACGCTCGTTGCCCTGGTTGCCGGGGTCGCCATCTTTGCCTTTGTTTTTGCCACACCGGGTATTAGCCCCGGCGCCGGCCCTGGTTTAATGTTTGTGACCCTGCCCGTTGCCTTTGGCAATATGGGGGCGGGGCTGGTGATTGGTGCGGTGTTTTTCGTGATGGTGATCCTCGCTGCCTGGACCTCCACCATTTCGCTGCTGGAGCCGGGTGTTGCCTATCTCAACGAACGCTTTGGTATGCATCGTATTATTGCGAGTATTTTGCTGGGGGCGATTTCCTGGTTTATCGGCCTCGGCTCAGTATTCTCGTTTAATGACTGGTCCGAGTTGCAGTTTTTGTGGGGCAAAAGTTTTTTCGATAGCATGGATTTTGTCGCCACTAATATCATGCTGCCGCTTGGTGGAGTATTGATTGCCTTGTTTACTGGTTGGAAATTGCGCGATGACATTATCCTGCATGATTTAAAATTTGAAGCGGCCTGGGTTTTCCGGCTCTGGCGTCCGGTGTTGAAATACATTTCGCCCATCGCGGTATTGCTGGTGCTGATCAATGGGATTTTTCCCGTATTGCGCAAAGTATTTGTGGAGTAAGACCATTGGCTCATCGGGTAGAAAGATCGGCATTGGTACATTATTCCGCAGCGCAGATGTTTGAGTTGATCAACGATATCGAGGCCTATCCTCAATTTATGGATGGCTGCATTGGGGCGAAAATCCTGGCGCGCGGTGATGACTGGCTGGAGGCGCGACTGGAGCTGAGCAAGGCAGGGGTGAACCAGAGTTTTATCACGCGCAACCAATTGCAACCGCCGCACAGCATGAGCATGGATCTGGTTGATGGCCCATTCAAATATTTGCGTGGTGTCTGGCGGTTTACCCCTTTGGGCGAGCACGCCTGCAAGGTGACATTTGAACTTGAGTTTGAATTGCAAAACCGCCTGCTGGGTATGGCGGCGGGCAAGTTGTTTGAAGCGGTGAGCAACAAACAGGTAGATGCGCTCTGCGCGCGCGCCAAACAGGTTTATCAGTAATCTTTATTTTATTTTTGATGGAAAAAGAGCATGGCCGATTTTGATTTGATCCCGGTGGAAGTGGCCTACGCGTTGCCACACAAACAAAAAATCGTCGCATTATTGGTGGAGCCGGGTACCACGGCCCTGGCGGCGGTACAGCGCTCCAAAATTACCGAACATTTTCCCGGTCTGGATCTAGCGACATCCAGGATGGGTATCTTTGGCCAATCGCTCGGCACCAAAGGGTTGGACAGTGCCGACAAACATATCCTGCACGCGGGTGACCGGGTGGAGATTTATCGCCCGCTCGCTTCCGATCCAAAAGATGCACGCCGCAAACGCGCTGAAAAAGCGGAGAGCGGAAAAACCGAAACCGACAGCTCTGCTATTGATTAATTCCCGCCTAAAATTCCTTCGTTAACGATTACCGGGCCGCCGTTCATGGTGAGCCCGGTAGTTGGCCTGCTACGGCAAAATTTTGCACTACACTGGGGTAATACTCCGCCGCGTTTCCGTGGCCGGCAGTAGCTATAACAACAAGCCCCGAGAGCCTTCATGTCGCTGAACTACAAACGCCTCTATCGCTGGCTTCCCTGGCTTTCTGCCGTGGGGTTGGCGGTCGTATTCAGCCTGTTTATGCTGGCTGATTTGCAGGCCCATCACCAGGTATGGGGCGATCGCCTGGTGTGGAATACCAAAACCCAAAAATATTATATGGATGCCTCGGGTCGCGACCAGACTCAACAGGCGAAGCTGTTGGCGCAACGGGTGGGCCGCGATCCGCTGATCGCCGAAAAATTGCGCGCCGCCCACCGGATATTCAGTGCGGAAGACAGCGTCGGTAGTACCGAGCGCTTGCGTGAACTGCGGCAGGAAACCCAAACCTTATTGCAGGATTCCTGGGGCGCTATGGAAAAACAGGGCGTGCGCCAATTGAGTGTGTTTTTTGCGCCCGGAGCGGTTAATTTTTTACGCATGCATCTCCCCGAGCGCTACGGCGATAGCTTAAGCGGCTTGCGGCCATTGATAACCGAAGCCTTCACGTCCGGAGCTCTTACCTGGGGGGTGGATGTCGCCCGCCAGGGCAGCGGTTATCGCGCTATCGAGCCGATTACTGCCAACGCTGACCACACTGGAGCCGTGGTTGCGGTGCTGGAGGTGGGCATGTCATCCCTGCCGCAGCAACAGAATCCGCAGGATCCAACGATGCAGATGGCCGTGTTTTTGCGCAAGGCAGCAGTCGACCACGTGCTCTGGGAGCAGACCCGCCAGGAGCTCAACCAGAAGAATCCCGCCACTGTTGATGACTGGCGGCTTGAAGAATCCACAGGCCCGCAGCTGCATGACTGGTGGCGCAAAGGTATGGTGCCGATCAACCGGCAGGGGCAATTGCTGCACAGTGGCGGCAGTACTTATATCGCCTCCTGGTGGCCGATGCACAGTTCCGGTTTTACACCGGAGCAATCGGGGTTGGCCATGCTGGTGTGGAACGACATCACCCCCGCTTACCAGGCCTATTTGTCGATTCGCGAGCGGGTGATTGCCAAATGGATAATGGCATTGGTATGTGCGCTGCTGTTGCTGATGATCTTTATCCGCCTGAATCGACGGTATTTACGCAGCCTGGTGCAACAACACAGCGAGCAAATGCGTGAGGAGCACTTGTTGAGCGAGCAGGCGCGCCAGCGGTTGGCACTGGCGCTGCGCTCAAGTGATTCGGGTTTTTGGGAGTGGGATATAGAGCATGACAAAGCCAGCTTTTCGCCCGAGTGGCGCCAGTGGTGCGGCATTGGGCCCGAGTCACCCAGTTCGCTCGATTTGGATGAGTGGATGAGCCGCGTCCATCCGGCCGACAAGCGCACCAGTTACAGCGACATCATTCGCCATATCAAAGGCGAAACACCTATGTATGAGAATGAATACCGGATCAAAATCCATGACGGCAGCTACAAGTGGATACTCACCCGCGGCAAAGTAGTGGAGTGGAATAGCCAGGGTAAGGCGGCCTTGATGGTGGGGGTCTATACCGATATCACCGAACGCAAAAATACCGAGCTGATCAGTATCCGCCAACAGGCAGCGCTCCATTCGCTCAATGAGATAGCCTCTCTCTCGGCCGTAGATCCGGATGAACAATTGCGCCGGGCGCTCAGTTTGGGCGCGCGTTACCTGGGTTTGAGCGGCGGTGTTATCAGCCAGATCAAGGGCGATGAATACCGGGTCCACGTGCAATTTTCCTCCCACAGCCAGCGCGATACCCCGCTGGTCAGTTCACTCGCCAAAACCTATTGCAGCCTTACCGTTAACCGGCGCGATGTCGTGGCGGAAGATGACATTCCCACCAGCGACTATCGCCAGCATCCGGCGTACCTGCTTACCCAGGTTGAGTCCTACATAGGGGCACCCTTGTGGATTGACGGGGAAATTTGCGGCACTCTCAGTTTTAGCTCGCGCAAAACCCGTCACCATGAATACGACACTCTTGACCAGGATTTTGTACGCCTGCTCGCGCGCTGGATTAGTTCGGTAGTGGAACGTTGGCAGCAAGATGCCGAGAAGAAGGTGATTTTGCAGCGCTTCCAAAAACTCAGCGAGCGTTTGCCGGGTTTTCTCTACCAGTTCCAACTGCGCCCCGATGGTAGTTCGTTCTTTCCCTATGCCAGTCCCGGAATCAAAAATATCTACCATGCCAGTCCGGAAGATGTAGCGCGGTCAGCCAACAAAGTCTTTGCGGTAATCCACCCGGATGATGCCGGCTGGGTAGGCGAAAGCGTGTCCTACTCGGCAGCACATCTCACCCCGTGGGTGGCAACCGTGCGCGTGAACAATCCCCTGCGCGGCATGATGTGGACCCACATAGAGTCGATCCCGGAAAAACTGGAGGATGGCAGTGTGCTCTGGCATGGCTATGTCTCGGATATCACCCCGCTCAAACAAACCGAGTTGCAGTTAAAAGAAACCAACTC
>JAJQJO010000134.1 GCA_021323495.1 Cellvibrio sp.
AAGTAAATGCCCAGGGAAATCGCCAGGATAACGGCGGGATAAATAAATCGTGCGTAGGTCTGTAAGACGTTTTTTAAGGAATTGTTCATGATGTCTGTTGTTATGGTTAGTGTGATTGTCAGGAATTATTTTTTGCGCAAACCTTTACCGGTTGCTGCCCAATAGAGTCCGCCATAGATGTGCTCGAGAAATAATGCATCGCTGTAGGTCGCTGGCATATGCCCGAGTGCCGTATAAAACGCGCGGCCGCCATCGTAATCGTGGTACCAGGCGATGGGGTGGAACTTGCCCATGCCTTCACCTTTTTTGCTGCCCCAATCGGTCTTTGGATCAAAGGTTTGCTCATCGACTGCCAAAATATAATTCAGGCCTTTGATGCGCTCTGCCCCAAATTCATACCATTCATCGGTCCATAAAAAACGTTCCGGCATACGTTCAACGCCGGGAAATTTGCGGTTGGTAACGGTGAGTTCAGCGGTCTGGATTGCCGGGTGGATATGGAAAGTCCGGCCCACCATTTTGGTATACCAGTCCCAATCGTATTCGGTATCGGAAGCGCTGTGGATGCCGACGTAACCTTTGCCGGAGCGGATAAAGCGTTCCATCGCTGCTTGTTGTTCATCGTTGAGGATATCGCCGGTAGTGAGCAGGAACACCACGGCCTGGTATTTTTTCAGTTTTTCATCGGTAAAAATGCTCGCGTCTTCATGCCAGTCAACACTGAAATGATGGCGCACTGCCAGCGCACGCATGGCAGTAACCCCTTCGTTGACTGACTCGTGGTGCCAACCATTGGTTTTGGTAAAGAGCAATACATTGAATTGCTGCGCCTGGGTGCTCAGGGCGGTGCAAAGAAATGAGCAGGCCAGTACAAGGGATAAAGCGATTCGTCTATACATAATGTGCCTCGCTGATGGATTGTTATTGTTGTCCCTGTTTCTTTTTATCTTTTTTTGGTCGGCGCCATCATAAGCGATACAAATTTATAGGCAATAAAAAAGGGCGCTGGATTTGCCCTTTTTGGCCTGGCCTATTTATTGTGAGAACCAGGTGGCGTGCTGCGGGTGGCTGGGCAGTGCGCAACCGCTTATCGAAACTGCCGCTTTCATTATTAAAGAAATAAAAAAGCCCGAGACTGGCTCGGGCGTAAAGGGCTTATGGTTAAGCAGAGGGGTGGAGAAAGGTCAGGCTACTTGTGGCTTGGTGGGCGCACCAGCGTCAGGCTCAATTTCTTCGGCGCCTACCGCTGCCAGCTCGCCGGTTTTACGTGCGTGCCTGCCATAGACGATTTCAAACAGCGGTGAGGCCATCAGGGTGGTCACAATGGCCATCAATACCATCATGGAGAACAGGGCAGGGCCAATGACCCCTGCTTGCAGGCCGATATTGATAATGATCAATTCCATCAAACCGCGTGCATTCATCAATGCACCAATACCCAAAGCGGTACGGTTGTCAGCGCCGCACAGGCGGGCAGCTCCCCAGCACGCGACACCTTTGGCCGCAACTGAACCGACCAGGATTACCGCGGCAATCGCCAGCAACTCAGCATTGTTGACCATGGTCAACTGGGTATTGAGGCCGGAATAGGCGAAGAAAATCGGGATAAGGACGATAACGACAAAGGGTTCCAACTGACGTTTTATTTCCTGTGTCAGTTTGCCGCGCGGCATAACGGCGCCCAACAGGAACCCACCAAACACCGCGTGGAGTCCAATCGCATCGGCGGTAAATGCAGATAGCATGAAACACATCAATACCAGCGCAAACACGGTTGGGCTAAGCGTTTGTTGTTTCTCTGCCAACCGGGCGAGGGGCGCCAGGATTTTAGGGGCGACAAGGATCATGAAGGTCGCAAAGACAATGCCCCCTGCAATAGTTTTGACTGCCAGTTCGCTACCGGCACCAAAGCTGGCGAGCACAACCGCCAGGATGCACCAGGCACCTGCGTCATCAATTGCCCCTGCCGATAAAGAAAGCGTGCCCAGTTTGGTCTGGCTCAAGCCGCGTTCGTGGATAATGCGCGCCAGCATAGGGAACGCGGTGATGGCAATGCAGGCGCCCATAAACAGGGTCGCGCTGAACAGGGTGGCCTTTTCCGAAAACAGGCCCGGCACTGTCAGCAGCCAGGGAGTAATCGCAATAGCAACCAGGAATGGCGCTGCCATGCCGGAGATAGAAACGGCGGCGGCGCTTTTGAAATTGGCTTTAAAGTGGTCGCCACGGAACCCAAGCCCTACCAGGAACATATACATGCCGACGCCCAATTGCGCGCCGACGTAAAGCACACCTTTCATTTCGGTGGGGAAGAGGGTTTTTTGAAGTTCTGGCAACAATAGGCCAAACAGTGATGGCCCGAGGATAACCCCTGCGATCATTTCACCGACGACCTGGGGTTGGTGCAAATATTTCTGCCCGATCCAGCCTACCAAACGGCAGACAGCGAGGATCACGAACATTTGCAGGAAAAATACGACCGAGAGTTGTGCAATTGGCATGGATACATCCGTTGAGCTTTTTCGTGTTATCGGGGCGCCAAGTAATAGTTAGTGCGCGGTGTGCTTTTTACTCGAGTAGAT
This sequence comes from Cellvibrio sp., assembly GCA_021323495.1. Lineage (GTDB taxonomy): Bacteria > Pseudomonadota > Gammaproteobacteria > Pseudomonadales > Cellvibrionaceae > Cellvibrio. Next base: position 2,580 of record JAJQJO010000134.1, read on the forward strand.
GCAAAAGGGGCAATTCCGATGCCATAGATTTTGCCTATAGGCTTTTGAATGCCGTCTGTAGCTTTACCTCCGGCTGTGCAAACGGGCACACTGGGCGCCATCAAATCACTTCGAGTTTTCCATGACCCTGACCGAGTTGCGCTACATCGTCGTACTTTCGGAGGAGCAGCATTTCGGGCGGACCGCTGAACGCTGTCATGTGAGCCAGCCGACCCTTAGTATTGCGGTGCGCAAGCTGGAGGAGGAATTGGGGGTGGAATTGTTCGAGCGCACCAAAACCAGGGTTGTCCCCACCGTGTTAGGCGAAAAAATTGTCATCCAGGCTCGGGAGTTATTGACTAATACCGCGGTAATCAAATCCCTGGCGGAAGCCGGTAAAGATCAACTCAACAGCCCTTTAGCGCTGGGTGCGATTTTTACTATGGGACCCTATCTACTGCCACAACTCATTCCGCATCTGAAAAAACAGGCGCCTGGTATGCCGCTCTATGTGCAGGAAGATTACACCGCGAGCCTGCGTAAAAAGCTGCGCGATGGCGATCTGGATATCATCCTGGTATCCCTGCCATTTAGCGAATCTGATGTGGTAACCCAGGAATTATTTGAGGAGCCCCTGGTGGTAGTCATGCCGCAGGCTCACCCCTTGGCGCGAAAGGCAGAAGTCAAGCCAGCAGATATCGCTCGCGCCGATTTGCTACTGCCGGGTGAGGGACATTGTTTGCGCGCGCAAGTACTGGCGCTGCACCCTGAATGGCAGCAAGCGAACGACGGCCAGCACCTGCGCTATGCGGCTGAAGGCAACAGCCTGGAAACCCTGCGCTATATGGTGGCAGCGGGGCTGGGTTTGAGTATATTGCCGCGCTCGGCGGCAGAGGCGAATTTGTGTGCTGCGCATCGGTTGGTGACCCGCCCTCTGGCAGGCGCAAGCCGCAAGCTTGCACTCGCCTGGAGGGCGAGCTTTCCGCGCCATAAAGCCATTGATGTGCTACGCAAGGCGATCCAGATTAGCAGCGGCGCCTATTGGAATTTCACCACTGAGCCGGATGCGGTAGAGCAGACTATGCTCCCTATCCAGCGCTGGTAATTATTGGGAGCGATCCGGATATGAGTGCGAGCATGAATCCGCTAAAAAAAATTGTCATCCTCGGCGGCGGCACCTCTGGCTGGATTGCCGCCTCCATGCTGGCGGCGCATCTCAAACCTGAGTTATGCGAGATTGAGTTGGTGGAGTCGGAGGAGATAGGTTCTATCGGCGTGGGTGAATCAACTATTCCGCCAGTGGTGCGTTTAATTACCAGCCTGGGTATCGATGAGGAGGAGTTTATCCGCGAGACCCAGGCCTGCTACAAATTGGGCATTAAATTTGTGGATTGGAAAGAAAAAAACCAATCCTATTTTCATCCTTACGGCACACTCGGCAAACGTATTGGCTCGCAGGATTTTTACCAATGCTGGCTCAAGGCGACCATGGAGGGTGAGCAATATAATTTGCAGGATTTTTCTCCCTGTGCGGTGATGGCGGCGCAGGAACGTTTTTTCCCGCCCTCGCAGGCGATGAATACGCCTATAGGCGGTGCTGGTTATGCGGTGCATCTGGATGCAAAACTGGTGGCGGCCTATTTGCGCCGCTATGCCGAGGCGCGGGGCGTGTTGCGCAGTGAAGGCAATTGCCTCCAGGTGCTGCGCAAGGATAACGGTTTTATCGAAGCCCTGGAGTTGTCTGACGGACGCAAAATCCAGGGCGATTTTTTTATCGACTGCTCGGGGTTTAAAGCGCTGCTGATTGAAAAATCCCTCGGCATTGAATTTGAGGATTGGTCAAATTATTTGCCCTGCGACCGCGCCATCGTCGTAAAAACCCAGGTTGCCGGATCGCGTATGCCTTATACCACTGCCACCGCACGTAAATCCGGTTGGGCCTGGCGGATTCCGCTGCGCAACGGCACGGGGCATGGCTATGTCTATTCGAGCAAATTTTGTAGCGATGCCGAAGCGAAAACTACGCTGTTGAAAAATCTGGATGCACCGCGAATTAATGATCCGCGTGTAATTCATTTCAATACCGGGCGGCGCAAAGAGTTTTGGAAAGGTAATTGTCTGGCTCTGGGATTGTCGGGCGGCTTTATTGAACCGCTTGAATCGACTGCAATCCATTTGATTGCGCGCGGGATGGATTTCTTTTTGCGTTTTTTCCCTGATGGCGATTGTGAGCCGAGTTTGCAGCGTGAATACAATCGTCGCATGGGTGCTGATTATGAAGAAGTGCGCGATTTTATCGTGTTGCACTACTGCACTACCGAGCGCGATGACAGCGACTTCTGGCGCTGGTGCAAAACCATGGATTTGCCCGAGTCATTGCGCGAGCGCATCGATTTATTTAAGGGGCACGGCATTTTGCGCGAGGATAACGACGAATTGTTTCGCAGTACCAGCTGGCAATCGGTATTTGAGGGTATGGGCATCCGTCCGCAAAAATACAGTCCACGTGTCGATAATCTCGATTTTGGCCAGATCAATGAAACGTTGAAACTCGCGCGCTCCGCCATTTTTAATATGGTAAAAAGCCTGCCCTCGCACGATGCTTATTTGCAGGAGCACTATGGGATGGGGATTGACCCGCCCAAGCCTTGACGTGAGCTCGGAGTTTACCGGCAGGTTTCAGGTTGTGCTTGAATGAACTCGTATTGGTAATGCAGGTCAACAACAGGCCGCGCATTGGTCAGTGCCTGGTGACAGTCCGGGTTGGATGAAATCTTTCAATGATAATAGGGCGGATACATGAGTAAACGCGGGATTCTGGTGCTGGTAGCGGCGGGTCTGTTGGTCAGTTGCAGTGCTAACGACGGACGCAGCTATGTTGAAACCGAAATGGCCGAGACGCTGGAGATAGAGATATTACCCAACACCAGCAAAATGTTTACTTACCGCTTGCGCTGGCCCGAGGATCATATCCCCAGCCATATCAATGTTGCACGGGGAGGTAATAGCCCGGGGCAGCAATTTGCCCAAGGTGGGGTCAATGTAGGGCGCGACACCTATGATCGGTTGTTGGTCAACACCGCCTACGTGGTTGAGCAGGCCGGCTATTGTCGCGAGGGCTTTTTTGAGTTGGATCGCAGTATTTCGCGCTACCACCTGTGGGTGCGCGGAGAATGTAAAGACGGTGCGACCGCTGCTGACCAACAAGCGTTTGGCGCAAAGCAAACCCTGACTCCCGAGCGCTGGCGCAAATCGTCCTGAGGCGGTTCAGCCACGGGAAATATAATTGCTATTGATGGCTGTTTTTTGCACAGCACTGGCTCATAATTCCTCATATACAGCCTCCGCAGTTGTCTTGCTAATACCCCACCAAGCGGGTAATATCCTGCGCCCATTTGCCTAGCCTCTGGATACCAGGGGCTTTTTTGTCTGGGATGTGATTTGGCGCGGCTTTCGCATGAGCATTGCCTCTCTAATAACACACTCCTTTGATAGTGATTTTTGTTGAGAATCAGCCTATGACCACTGGCCTCTACCAGATAGACGAGTTCAAAGATAACTGCGGTTTTGGTTTGATTGCCCATTTGAAGGGCAAAACCAGCCATCGTCTGCTTAAAACGGCAATTGAAGCCCTGACCTGCATGACCCACCGCGGTGGTATCAATGCAGACGGCAAGACCGGTGACGGTTGTGGCCTTTTGCTGCAAAAGCCGGACAGTTTCCTGCGCGCCATCGCGAAGGAAGCCTGTGGTGTTGAGCTGACTTCTATCTATGGCGTGGGCGCTATTATGCTCAGCCGCGATACCGCTATTGCCGATAAGGCGCGCGCTATCATGGCGGAAGAATTGACTGCCCAGGGGCTGATTGTGGCTGGCTGGCGCGAAGTGCCAGTTGATCCGAGCTGCCTTGGCCCGATCGCGATGAAATCGCTACCGGCGTTTAATCACTTATTTGTAAACAACCCTGACCTGACCATTGAACAGGTTAACTCCAAATTGTTCATGGCGCGTCGCAAAGCGGAATTGCGCCTGGTCGATGACAAGTCATTTTATGTATCCAGCCTGAGTACCGGGATTCTTTCCTATAAAGGATTGATGATGCCGGTGGATCTGCCGCGTTTCTTTTCTGATCTGGCTGACGAGCGTTTGGAAACGGCGATTTGCGTATTCCATCAGCGTTTCTCTACCAACACCTCACCGCGCTGGCCACTGGCCCAGCCGTTCCGTATGCTCGCGCACAACGGTGAGATCAATACCATTGTGGGCAACCGCAACTGGGCAGTCGCGCGTACCCCTAAATTTGTGACGCCTCTATTGCCTGACCTGCATACCGTGACTCCGCTGGTGAACCGCACCGGTTCTGACTCATCCAGCCTGGATAACATGCTTGAGATCCTGACGCTCGGTGGGATGGAGCTGCATCGTGCGATCCGTATGTTGGTGCCGCCGGCATGGCAGAACGTTGAAAACATGGATCCCGATCTGCGCGCGTTCTATGAATACAACTCTATGCATATTGAGCCTTGGGATGGTCCCGCTGGTTTGGTAATTACCGATGGCCGCTATGCAGTGTGTACCCTCGACCGCAACGGCTTGCGTCCCTCGCGCTGGGTTATCACCAAAGACGATATGATCACCGTGGCGTCGGAAGTGGGTGTGTATGCCTATGATCCAGCTGATGTAGTGGCCAAAGGCCGCCTTGGCCCGGGCCAGATTATGTCGATCGATACCCTGACCGGCACCCTGCACAGAACCCAGGATATCGACAACCAGTTGAAATCCACCCAACCCTATAAAAAGTGGTTGAAAGAGCGTGCCCTGCGCATCGAATCCACGCTCAATACCGATGCCAAAGAAAACGGTATCGAAGGTATTGCCTTCAAAGCCAACATGAAAATGTTCCAGGTGAGCTTTGAAGAGCGCGATCAATTGCTGCGTCCGCTGGCCGAAGGTGGACAGGAAGCAGTCGGCTCTATGGGCGACGATACCCCTATGGCGGTGCTATCCCGTCAACAACGTTCGCTGTACGACTATTTCCGTCAGCAGTTCGCGCAGGTGACCAACCCGCCCATCGACCCGTTGCGCGAAGCTATTGTGATGTCGCTCGAGACTTGTCTCGGTCGCGAGTTGCCTGTCTATGACGAATTGCCCGAGCATGCCGACCGCGTGATCCTCAGCTCGCCCGTGCTTTCGCCCGAAAAATTCCGCGGCCTGATGAATTTGAATCGGCCCGGTTATGAAGTGGCGAAATTCTCGCTTTATTACAATGCTGACCAAACCAACCTTAAAGCGGCGCTCACCAAACTCTGCGACGAAGTAGCAAGTGCGGTTAAATCCGGCAAAGTACTGATAGTGCTGAGCGATTACGGCTTTGAAAAAGGTCTCCTGCCAATTCCTGCACTGCTGGCTGTAGGTGCTGTTAACCAGTATTTGACCACGGTTGGTTTGCGTTGTGATGCCAACCTGATTGTTGAAACCGGCAGTGCGCGCGATCCACACCAGATCGCTGCTTTGATCGCCTATGGCGCTACTGCCGTGTATCCGTTCCTGAGCTACTACGTACTCAACGATTTGATCGAAACCGGCGAGTTGTTGAGCGATGTGGACACCGCCTACAAAAACTACCGCAAAGGTATCGATAAAGGCCTGCTGAAAATCCTGTCCAAGATGGGTATTTCAACCGTGACCTCGTACCGCAGCGCGCAGTTGTTTGAAGCAATTGGCTTGTCGGAAGAAGTGGTTTCCATGTGTTTCGACAGCACACCGTCACGTATCGCTGGTGCGCGCTTCGAAGACCTGGAAGCCGATCAAAAAATTCTTGCACAGAGCGCTTGGCTGGATCGTAAGCCGATTGTGCAGGGCGGTCTGCTCAAGTATGTGCATGGTTCCGAATACCACGCCTATAACCCCGATGTAGTGCAGACATTGCAACGCGCGGTGCAAAGCGGCAACTACGCGTTGTGGCGCAACTATGCCGATTTGGTAAATAAGCGTCCGGTTTCTATGCTGCGCGATTTGCTGGCCATCCGTGAAGATGCCTGCAAGCCAGTGCCGTTGTCGGAAGTTGAGCCTATCGAAAGCGTGATCAAGCGCTTTGACTCGGCCGGTATGTCGCTCGGTGCTCTGTCGCCTGAAGCGCACGAAGCCCTGGCTGAAGCCATGAACCGTTTGGGCGGTCGCTCCAACTCCGGTGAAGGCGGTGAAGATCCGGCGCGTTACGGAACTATCAAGACTTCCAAAATCAAACAAGTGGCCTCTGGCCGTTTTGGCGTGACACCGGCTTATCTGGTGAACGCCGAAGTGCTGCAAATTAAAGTTGCCCAAGGTGCAAAACCGGGTGAGGGCGGCCAATTGCCCGGCGGTAAAGTGAACGCATTGATCGCGCGTTTACGTCACTCAGTTCCTGGTGTGACCTTGATTTCCCCGCCACCGCACCACGATATTTATTCGATCGAAGACCTGGCGCAGCTGATTTATGACTTGAAGCAAGTTAATCCGGATGCACTGGTATCGGTGAAGCTGGTATCGCGCCCCGGGGTAGGGACTATCGCTGCCGGCGTGGC
>JAJQJO010000135.1 GCA_021323495.1 Cellvibrio sp.
GCATTGGTGCAAAACGGTGGCAGTGACTACAGCTGTACCGTGGGGGGCTGGTGCTCACAAGGTGGTGCCTATGCGCCTGGCACTGGCTGGGCCTGGACCAATGCCTGGTCGCTGGTGCGCAGCTGCCAATAATCGTGTGCGATTAATGATCCGCTAAGGGAACTTGACCAAACGGCAGCCTGGCGACCACCGCCTCGCTGCCGTTTTAATCACGGCCTACGCTTATCCACAAAAGCTGTGAATAACTCTGTGAGTGAACCTTTGGTAATAGTCGCCAGCCCCTGTGAGCGCTGGTTTGCGCGCTGGTGTTCAATTCATGGACGCTTGCTTTGCACTGATCAAGTAAGACTCAACAACGCTTTAAATTCATCCCGATACCGGCGCGATAAGGTGAGGTTTTTCTGATCAAGCAAGGTTACCTGGTAATCACCCGTATCAAGCGCTTGTATCTCGCGGATCTGCCCCAGGTTGACGATGGTCGAGCGATGGATGCGAATAAAATTATCGGGCAACAATTTTTCCAGCTTATCCATGGTGATACGCATGGGGTACACAGTGCCCTTGATGTGCAAATTAGCGTAGTTGCCAGCCGCTTCAATCCATTCAATATCCGCCGTCTGGATCAGGAATTCCCGCCCCAGTTTTTTGATCAACAAACGCTCGGGCGGCAATTCGGGTTCAGGATTTGTGCTCTCTGCACTATCGGCCAAATAGCTCGCCTCACCCTGCAAGCGCCGCACAATAAAACGGTAGCCCGCAATCACCAGTGCGAGGGTTAGATAAGCCTGGGCGTCTTTGCGATATTCGTAGAAAAATTCCACCGGCACATTGCCAAACCGGTATTGGGCATCCATCAAGTGATACCAGAGCTGGCGAATAGCCACCATGCCCGAAACATGCAGCACTGAAAATGGCAGCGTGGCCAGCACATGGGCAGCCAACCATTGTTTAAAATCCAGCCGCGCAAACCAGCGGTCGTTTAACCATAACCCCAGCGGAATTAATAACAGCAAGATTACGCAACTGGAGATCTCCCAACAAAACGCTTCCCAGGGTGCGAGGCTGTTACCCGCACGCTGATATTCCATCAAATGGTTAGTTGCCAACACCACAACATTGATGCAAAACCAACTCACGATTAACGCTATTCCCCACTGGCGCTGGTGGGATAAAAAATGCCTGAGCAACTGTTGTTGTCTATCGGTACCGGTCATTGGGATCACACAATATTGGAAAGGGAATGATTCTATGTGTTGCCGCAGCAATGGTAACCACAACTCATCACTGCCGGCGTCCGCTTATCACATTTTCATGTAGGACAATCACTTAGCTGCACACAACTGAATAGCGTTTTCCTAGCATAGCGTTTTCACCTTTGCACAGCGAACATCGCCCATGACTCAGCTACAAACTTTTCCGCATACACAAACTCACATCCAAAGACAGCGGTTAGTCGAATTGGATTGGCTCAGGGTATTGGTATTTGGTTTATTGATCCTGTACCACACCGGCATGCTTTACGCCGAGGGTTGGGATTGGCATTACAAAAGCACTTATTCCAGCAAACTGCTCACCAACATTATGCTCTGGTCAAATCAGTGGCGGATGTCGCTATTATTTTTAATCAGCGGTGCTGCTGTTTCTTTTTTGCTCGCACGCCAACCCTGGGGACAATTTATTCGCACACGTATCCCCTTACTTTTATTGCCGCTGCTATTTGGGATGTTCGTTATAGTCGTGCCACAAGTGTATGTCGAAGCACACAGCAAGAACCTGATTAACAGCCCCGACTATTGGCATTTCTGGTACATCTACCTCGACCAAACCAGCGCAGAATTCGCCCCGCATAAAACCCTGGGCAAGATACACCTGACCTGGAATCACCTTTGGTTCCTGCCCTATATCCTGGCTTACACCTTTATTCTCTGGGCGATATATCCACTGATAAATTCAGGTAAATGTGCATCTGTCTGGCAATGGCTTAGCAAATACATCTCAACCCGCGCGGTGATTTTTGTACCCATCGCCACTTTTTACGCGATAGGTTGGTGGCTCTACGACAAGTACCCCACAACGCACAATTTTGTACAGGATTGGTTCAATCACGCACGCTCATTTTTATGTTTTGTATTGGGTTTTGCCCTGGTGCGCACGCCACAGGTGTGGAATCAATTCGCATCCCTGCGCTGGTATTTATTGCCCGCTGCAAGCTTGACTTACGCCTACGCATTGTTTGCCGTTAACGGCGGCTCGCTTGGCGATAGTGCTATCGCAAACGAAATAAACGGCTTGATCTGGTCGGCAAATAGCTGGTTATGGATACTGGCGATTATCGCCTGGGCCCAATATTGGTTTACCTTTAGCAATCCATTATTGAAATATTTAAATAGCGGTGTCTATTGTTTTTATATTTTGCATCAAACACTGATTATATCTATCGCTTACTTTGTAGTACCGCAACAATCAGGTGTGATAGTTGAGCCAGTGTTGATTATTAGTCTGGTTGCGATTGGCTGCGTGGTTTTATTTGAAGCGGTTAAACGGGTTCCGCTGGTGAGGGTTTTGTTTGGGGCTCAGGGGAGATAATAAGCACATATCGTATCGACTTTAATACCATTGGAAATGGATATGGTGTGGCCTATATTGGTTACGTCTACTGATGGACTTAAATTAAAATATTGATTTCGATTTCGCCATCCTTTCTGTGCGTAGCATTGTGAAACCCGATCAAGATCACACAGAACCTCGAATCGTTCCCTGGAGTTATTTTCATCACAGCCTTGCTTTCCAAATTCACAGAGTTCTGATTGATAAAACATTGCCTGATGCGTGGGAGGTGGTTGGTTAAGGCATGCTTTTTCGTGCTTTTCGATAGGGCCAGTGTTTTTCTTAAACGTCACGCCGTCAGCTACCGAATAGGAAGAAAAAAATAGAATTATAATAAAAAATCTCATAAAACCTTCCACAAAAATTGCGACTTAAAAATTGTTTAGCTTAAGTACCGAAGATCACTCCGCCAAATATCATATCGTTGAATGTCTATTTACATTCGAAGTCAATAGGTAAACCAACCCGATCCCATTAGCCCCTATTTATGTTGAGAGAATAGACGACATTTCAAACAATAGAAATAACAACCTATTTCATCGAATTGACAGCCCCTCCCTCATCCACTAACCTGCCTCCGCTGCGGTAAGTCCCGCAGCCGGGATTGCAACCCCCGAGCTTATCCACGTTGGCACATTGCGTTTTCACGCATTACGTGTCCTCGAACAGCATTGCCTATCGTTATGGCGGCTGGACGAGGCCACCTTCGGGTGGGCCGGTGTTGACGTGGAGCCGGTGGTTGCAACCTTGTCCAGTCCGCCTCCATGACTTGCAACCTCATGAAGGCGGGTAACACAATCTACGTTATGAGAATTTAACTATGGATAATGTGACTTCTCTCCCTCCTCCGCCTCGCCCCTGCACTATCAAACTTGATTCGACCCAATACGCTTTTTATCAGCAGTCCCATATTCAAATCCTTTCGCCCGAGGGAGTTTGTCTCGCCAAATTTGGCGATGAACTAACCCGCGAGGCCGAAGAAACGGCGCTTCACCAATTACGGGAACAAATCTGCCTGTTGGAAGTGTTATTTGATCAAATCACTGACGATGTCAGACTTCCTCCGGAAGCATTTACCGGCCTGGCCGATATGCTGGGCAAGGTGAATGAGTTTTTGCACAAGCAACCGGAATAAATTTGAAAGGCGGCCATTTTAGTGGTCGCCTTTTGTTTAATATGTGCGCGAATGATATCGAGCTAGATGCATGCTTTATGATTAAGCCCCCGACCCTGCAGAACCGAGAGCTTTTCCTTGCAAAATTACCAAACAAAATCCCTTTGGATTTAATCATCATGCATTGGTTTTATAACAGTACAAATAAAAATTAGAAACTGTACTTGATCTGAATAACGCTCATCACGCCAGGAACAATGGTATTCCATTCCCCGGTAAAAGTTGCGCCATAAGATGCAGCCAGCGCTGCCCCGATTTTTTGAGCCTCGTCATTGCTCCAAATCGGCCCCGCCAATACAGTAGTTTTGAACTCATTACTGCCCGCATTTTTAACGTTCAACTCAACTTCTATTACACTCATTTCACTTTCAACAACGGTATTCCATTGTCCGGTCCACTTCCCTTGATGTGCAGCTGCAATTACAGGCGCTTTTTCTTCTGCGTCTTTTTGATTCCAGATTGGACCGGCCGGGATATTTACTTTAAATGTTGCCATTTCATTACTCCTTGAAGTAGGTGGTTTAAATTTACCCTTGATTGGGCAACTCAAATGTACGTTGTTTTAGCGCTTTTTTAATATTACCTGTCATTACAGAATTTATAATTTAAAAATTTTTGATTTTATGTCGTTTAGATAATTTTAATGTCATCGAAAGGAAAACTTTTTCATAAAGTAATAATGCGTAATTTTTAATCCACCGCCATTGGCTTATGTTTAGTTGGCTCTCCCAACAACGAAATTAATTTTTTATCAGACATAGAGGTTAATGATATGCAAAACAAAAATTTTTCTGTTTATGCACAGGGCTGTATTTATCCAGAGGATGGAAATTATGATCCAGCAAAAAAAGCAATTGGCGTGCTAAAGAGTTCTGGATTTAAAACCGCCATATTAGGGTTATTTCATATCGGGAGGAATTTTGATATTAGCCCGAGTCAAAATTTAGGAGATATTTATTTCAATAACACGCTGGTTATATCTGAGGGCGAATATGTCGGCGATAGCAATTGGCCAGCACTCGTACAATCAATGCTCGACGGAAGCGTAACCACCTTGTGTGCCTCAATTGGCGGCGGTTATCCGGTTATGGACTACCAAACAATCAAACGCATTTATCTCGATAACGGTAATTCTTTTAATAACACTAATCTCATGGATAATTTTACCTGCATGCGGGAAACATTCCCCGGCATCAGTATTATTGATATGGATTGTGAGGAGACTTACAACCAGGAATCGTTTGTTGCTTTTTGCCAAATGCTTGGCAGCTTGGGCTTCGATATTACTTTTTGCCCCTACAACACCCAAGGTTTTTGGATTAATTCACTGCAACAGTTGAATACGTCAAACCCAGGCTTGGTTAAATGGTGGAATTTGCAATGTTACGATGGAGGAGAAGGAAATGATCCGGCAATCTGGGCCAGTGCTATTCAACAACAAATACCCGGCTTTTCAACCGATGGTTTCATCTTGCCAGGTGACTGGACAGACGATTCGCCTTCTGAAGTAAAACAATTAATGTCTACGTTTAAAAACGATTCCAGCGTCGGTGGAGGATTTATTTGGACTCTGGATTTAATTATCGATAGCTCGTATTCTGCTACAGATTATGTCAAGGCAATTTCTACTGGGCTAGCTAATGAATCAGTTAACTCATTTAACCTTTCTACAGCTGAGCTTGCCCTTGAATGATGACGCGCAATGGAAAATACTGACGGTGAAAACCTCACTTGTAGGCGGTCGCCATATAAATTTGGCGCAAAAATAGTTTATATAAATGATTCGAAATTTCGCGCTAAATGCCCGGTATCTACGGGCATTTTTACCACAACCAAGGTACGTACGATCACCTTAAAAATTATTAATACGCGAGCCAATAGATATCTTCCTAATAAAATTTTATGCAGCTCAAACACCGAAATAGAAAAAATCAGTCGCCAATTCCGTTAGCGCGAGCAAACGCGGCGTAATCAAGCGCGGTATTCTGGTCGTGCACAATACGCCACTCACCTTCCTGCAACTGAAATACATACAGCAACCAGGTACTAAAGGGTTCAACCTCTGGCTTGGAGCGATACTGATATTTTACTAACGCCATCGCCATATCTTCACCAACGACTTTATGGACGATGGAACCTTCCCAAATCCAATCCGGATCTTTAAACCATTGTGCGTGAATATCAATACATTCAGAAGGCGTTGTAAACGCATGGCCATTCTGGACAATCGTATACAATTTTTCACCACGAGTGAGATGCGATTTGAATGCATCCAGATCACGATTGGAAATTGCGGCAAAATGTTGCTGTAGCGCGGTATCAAAATCGGGTTTCATAGATTTCCCCTGGTTCCAAATAATGTGAAAAAGTATAGGTCATTCCCCTATATTCATGTCCCTGTAACTTCTAAAAATTTTCCTTTTTAATAATTATTACGCGATCATCAGATTGCTCCGCCGTAAATATCCATCAATATTCAACGCGCAAACTCCGGAATACAAAAACGTTTGCGATAAGCGCTGGGCGCCATACCTGTAGTGCGCTTGAATAACCGCCGGAAAAAGGCAGCGTCTTCATAACCAACCCGCCAGCTAATCTCATCAATGGATGTGTTGGTTCGCTCCAATCGACGTTTGGCATCCTCAATACGCAGACGTTGTACATAAGCGATAGGAGTTATGCCGGCAGCAGCAGTAAATCGGCGTTTGAACGTGCGCTCGGCGAGCGGCGAGTGCTTGATCATTTCATCGACGGCATTCGCCACTGAAAAATGCGTGCTTAACCATTGCTGCGCGCTATTGATTTCGGCATCGCCGTGATCGAGCTTGCCTTCAAAGATCATGTACGGCGTCAGGCCGTCCTGATGCCATTGCAATGCAAATAGCCGTGCAATTTCCTGTGCAGTAGTTGCTCCTGCGAAACGGGCGATTAAATAAAGTACCAGGTCATGCCAGCTCATTGAGGCCCCGGAACAAATCAATTCATCGCGTTGGCCGGAAATCACCAGCACCCGGTCAGGGTGAATCGTTACTGCTGGATAAGTCGTCGCAAAAATGTCGGCGTAATTGAAATGTACCGTGGCTTCTTTGCCGTCAAACAAACCTGTCTCTGCTAATAAAAAAATACCGGAACAGGCTGAGCAAATAATTGCACCGCGTTCATGCATAGCACGCAGCCAGGCAATTAATGTCGGATAGCGATTTTTCTCCCAGAAATCGGTGCGCAGTAAAAATGACGGGACTATAACGATATCGGTTGCGGTAATGCTCTCGATTGCGCGTTGAACCTGAATGGGAACACCGCTCACTAATTCCAGCGGCCCCAGTGCCTCGCCCACAATATCCACCTGAAATGCCGTTGATGTTGCGGCGGATTTAATCCCCATAAGCACAACACTGTTCATCACATCGTATATACCGGCGAGGGTAGACACCACCGCATCGGGTAACGCCAACAGACTGACGTGGTAAATCTTTGCATTGCGCGCTACATCATTAGTCATCTTGCGCTCCTGTTTGCCTGCCTGTGTACCTGTCTCTGCACGCTCGCCTGAAGTGGCACATATGAACCGATTCCGGGTGAATTCGCCTCTTCAACCGGCCACCGGTTGACGCGATTATGAGCGGGAACATTAAACCTGTCACTCAAGGAGCCAACACCATGAATTCATCCGCAATTAATCCCGCAAAACTCGAAGCATTTGTTATGCGCGCCGTTAACGATTTGTCATCTTCCTATGGCGGGGTGATGGTCAGTATTGGCAGCAAACTCGGACTCTACCAATGCATGGCAGGCGCTGGCCCGCTCAGCGCCGGTGAAGTCGCAGTGCGGTCAGGTTGTGCTGAACGTTACGTGCGCGAGTGGTTAAACTCGCAAGCCGCCGGGGGCTACCTGGAATATCACGCGTTGAGCGATACCTATGAACTCTCGCCCGAGCATGCCTTGGTGTTGGCTGACGAAAACAGCCCGGTATTTATTCCCCACGCATGGAACGCCGCTGCGTCATTATGGTTCGATGAAGAAAAAACCCTCGCTGCATTCCGCACCGGCAAAGGTGTCGCATGGGGTGAACATGACGCGCGCTTGCATTGTGGTGTCGCGGCATTTTATCGCAATGGATACCGGGGCAGTTTGGTCGCGCAATGGTTACCTGCGCTCGATGGTGTCGTTGAAAAATTAACTGCGGGCATCAAGGTTGCGGACGTGGGCTGTGGTCACGGTCATTCAAGTATCCTGATGGCGCAAGCATTTCCCGCTTCCTGTTTTTATGGTTTCGATGCGCACCCGGAATCCATAAATGAAGCGCAAAAAAATTCGCTCGCTGCGAACATGGGTGATCGGGTAATTTTTGATATTGCCACCGCTATTAATTATCCGAACCACCAATACGACCTGATCTGCTTTTTTGATTGCCTGCACGATATGGGTGACCCGGTCGCCGCGGTACAGTATGCAGCGCAAGTGCTTGCACCTGGCGGTACGGTAATGCTGGTCGAACCTTTTGCACAGGATCGCATCGAGCAGAATCTTTCACCGATATCCCGCTTGTATTACGCCGGCTCAACCACGATCTGTTGTGCGCACGCTATTGCGGAAGGAGGGAAGCTGGTGCTGGGTGCGCAAGCGGGTGAAGCGCGATTGACAGAAGTGTTTCGCAAAGCGGGCTTCAATCATTTCCGCCGCGCAGCGGAGACGCCATTTAATTTAATTTTTGAAGCGAGAATTGAAAAATAAACCGATGGAGCATTTAATGCTCCATCACTAGTGCGACTTTATGCAGGGATCGTTGACGAGACCCAAAGAATTACAGATGCCTGGTCTCTGCAGGACAAGCTCCATAATCGTCGTTGCGCCCATCCTGATACTCGACAGGAGCAGCAGCAAGATCCTGTTCAGCGTTATCCAGACATGCAAGATAGACTGCGTGGAACTCTCCACCAAAGTACTCCAGCCAACCTCTGGAGAACGGCCTGATGCCGCACTGCTTGCAAAAGAAGTGGTGAAGTATGGGCGCGGACTCTACTGGTGATGTCCACTGGTAGTCCGACAAACTTTCGGCCCCCTGTAACAGACGGAAAGCCTCGCCCCTGGCAAAGGCCTTCCAATAACGCGCTTTACCGCAGAACGAGCAATTGCAACGACTTGTGCCCTCTGACAAATCAAGGTCACATTCAAACTGGACTGCGCCACAGTGACAGCTACCTTTGTATATTTTCAACATTTTCCAATTATCTCCGTGATAAGGCCCTAGGTCGCATTCCGATTATTCATTCCAGGACCGCGCCAGAAACCG
>JAJQJO010000458.1 GCA_021323495.1 Cellvibrio sp.
AGAATCAATAGCGGAATTATTTTTCTGAGCATCCGACAATCGTGATGCAGCAATAAATTCTGCGGATGAGACACTCCAAATGGGGTCGATGTATCCAGGAGCGTCGGACCGTTCAGCAGAGGTAAAACCTTCAGCGAATTTGGGATGATTTTTATAGCGATAAAAAAACCGTTTTAGCGATAGCGAATGTTCACTACTAGCATGCAGAGGCATATCCTGCGCAGCCACAACACCCTGGCGACCCCCGACAACATCACTTGTGGAGCCAGGATTCCACAGCGCCAGCAACCATAAAAGCGAAACAGCCAGACATCCACCCCAAAGTAGGTGCAACTGTGACTGGCGATAAACGCAAGGATGGCTGGACATAAACGCGGATCAAAGAACAGGAACAGCAAATATGGGGAGACAGGCAAACAGATCAAGGGCATACGGAAAATAAACTTTCTACCTGACACAACCAGTCAGGTAGAAAGCAGGAAAAATTTAAACCATCGGCAGAGACCGGCGGCGTGATATCAATAAAACGCTCGCCAACAATAACAATAACCATCCGTCCATAGCGCCACCTTTGGGAATTTTTGGTTTTACTGGCGTTGTCGGTGTTGTTGGCGTTGTCGGTTCGGTGGCTTTTTTAGTCGCAACAAACACCGCTGCAGTGCGCGCAGGAACAATAAATTCACCTTTGCTATTGTCGGCACTGGCTTGTTTAACACGTGCATCGGTAGATTGTTGCTGCACTGTGTGCAAACTAAAATCCCAACCTTTCAACTCGGCAAGCGCAAGGGTTTTATTACTGGTATCCGCGTTAAAGAGCACCAATATAATTTCAGCGTTGGGGTCCAGGTTTGCATTGGAATCTTTTATTGCCATCGCAATGACACCGGGAATCTGGTCGGCACCGTTGTTGTAAAAGCTGACCAGCTCCTGGATTTGTTGCGCGCTTTCCAAACGGAATAATTTGGAACTCTTGCGAATTTTTAACAACTCAGCTGTGTGCTCACGCGCACGCTGGATATCCGCTGCGGCAGGCATCAAAGCGGCATTGGCCAATAAACTTTTGGTCACACTCCAGTTTTGCTCATTGTCGCCTTTGAGCGGCAGGCCTTTGCCCCAGCCGTTATGTTGATAAGTAAAATCGATTGCATTAAACCAATCACCCGCATCATAACTGTTACGGTCGGTTGATTTTGAACGCAACATATCCTGGCCCGCATGGACAAAGGGCACACCTTGCGCGAACAATAAAATGGAATTGCCCAGATTCTGCATCCGCACTCGCTCTTCCATACTGGTGGCAAGCGGGGCTTTGTATTGGATGGTATCGAACAAGGTTTCGTTATCGTGCGCTTCGATATAGTTAATGGATTCTTGCGGATCGAGGGTATAACCCGCCCCTTCAATCGCCGATGCCTTTTTAGTCGCACCGGTATAATCCACAATTGAAAATTCCTGCAAGCTGCCCGCAAGGGCGATTTTCAATATATCGGTTTGTTTGAGTAAATTTTCTTTGGCCGTGGCACTCGCACTATTTTCTGCATTGGGGCCGAGATACAAACCATTAATAAAACTTTGGTTCTGCACATGGGCGATCCCCGAATCAAATGGCCCGCCACCACGCACTGCATCGCGGATAAAGTTATTGAAGGTACCGACACCTGTGCCGCCCATATTGCCGATGCGCGCTTGTTCAAAGCGGGCGTCATCCTGCACCTCACCAAAATTCCAACCTTCGCCGTAAAAATAAATCTTACTGCCATCAACACCATCAGCCGCCGTGGTCAGTGCCTGGATATCATTTTTAATAGTGACGATATTGTCTCTGGTGTGATGCCCCATAATGTCGTAGCGGAAGCCATCCACTTTATACGCCGTGGCCCAGGTTTTGATGGAATCGCGCATCAGTTTTTCCATCATGATATTTTCACTCGCGGTGTTGGCGCAGCAGGTACTTTTTTCAATATCGCCCTGCGCGTTCAAGCGGTGATAATAACTGGGTACCACTTTATCCAACACCGAGGTATCACCCAACAACGAACCGCTGGTGTGGTTGTAAACTACATCCATCACTACGCGCAGGCCAATGCTGTTTAATCCGGCAACCATTGCACGGAATTCACGAATGCGTGTAACACCGTCCGGGTCAGTGGCGTAGCTACCATCCGGCACTGTGTAATGGTGCGGGTCGTAACACCAGTTAAATCCATCCTGCCCGCGAATGGCTTCAACAGCTGCCTGTTGTGCCTCGCTGTCAGGTGCGTAGGTGGAAAGGTCTTCATCCAGTGTTTTTTGTTCAGCTTTATTTTCGTTGATCGTGGCGCAATCAAACGCAGGCAATAAATGGATATGGCTCAGGCCTGCATCTGCCAGGGATTTAAGATGCTTCATGCCATTAGAATTCATTTGCGCGAAAGCATTAAAAGTCCCGCGTTTTTAAATCCGCATCATTTAAATTAATAAACTGGCTGCGTTTGCCATTAATTGAGGTATTTAAACTATAGGGATCAGTTACCCAATTTTTTTCCACCTTGCCGGTGTTGCGCACAAACACTTCCACCTCAAACAAATAATATTTGCGATTCCAGCTTGCGTCGCCCGCTGCAGACCAGACCCCGGTTTCTGCATCCAGGGTCATTGGATAAGCAGTTGCCGTTGTGGCCGGATCGCCATTATCAAACACATGCAAGGTGACATTGTTCGCGGTAGGTGCCCAGAGTTTTATACCAGGTAGGTTATCCGCGTAGGTCACGCCCAGTGCGCCGCCGTAGGCAAATAAATCATCCAGTACGCCGGCAAATTGTAATGCAGTGGCTTCTACCAGACTGCCGTTGGCATTGGTGATGGAAATTGCCGTTTGCTGTTTGAGAATAGTGCGCACCTGATTCACATCGCTTGCGGTGATTTTAAAAACGGTCAGATTTTTTAAATGTGGATATTTTGTTTTTAATGCATCACTTAAACCGGCTGCATCATAGGTGAGTGTAATTGCTTCACCACCGACGACACCGGCTGGGCTGGTGGAGAGGCCTGCATCAGCAGCGAAATGCAATTGTGCAGTTGCGCTGGCCGCGACGTCTGCATCAAGATCCAGCGCAATGGTATCGCGCGTCAACCAGTGAGCTTTCGCAGTTTTTAAATCGCCGGTGACTAGCTCGTCACCGATGTACACTTTTTTATTGATCGAATCGTAAGTGAACACCACTTTTTGGTTAGCCGCAGCAACCGAAAAGAGAATGTTATTGCCATTATCGCCGTAGCTTTCATCCCACTTTTCATTGAGCGCAACCTTGGCTTCGTAGTCACCTACAGGTAAGGCTGTGGTGGTAAAAGTATAGAGCCCATTGCCATCCACATCTTGCAGCCAGCTGCGCAAACAATCCGGCTGCCAATCACCTGGGCAGCCCAGGAGTGCCTGGAAATTTCCCACCGCCGTGGCGATGACCGAATTCACATTGGAAGTCACCCAATGGGTTTTATGGCTGTAATAAAATTTAATCTCTTGCGCAGCGGCAAGC
>JAJQJO010000136.1 GCA_021323495.1 Cellvibrio sp.
AATTTTTACGACTAAT
Organism: Cellvibrio sp.; assembly: GCA_021323495.1. Taxonomy (GTDB): domain Bacteria; phylum Pseudomonadota; class Gammaproteobacteria; order Pseudomonadales; family Cellvibrionaceae; genus Cellvibrio. The sequence goes on from JAJQJO010000136.1 coordinate 17, forward strand.
AACAACGGCCATGGGAAGGGTAATTGCCGGACTATTTCCAAAAACGCATCACCTTTGCTGATAGCCTGGCCGCCCTGAATTAACAACATGGTTTCAAACTGGTCACATGGATAGCCAAACCATTGTAAAATTATCTGCCCTTGCCCGGATTGTACCGGGCACAGCTTGAAACGATGATATTTGTCGAACCGAATAATAAATCGGCTCCAGCCATTACACAGTTTGCATACCGCATCAAACATAATTATTTGGTCGCCCGGCGTTACGCCCGGAGGAAAAATTACACTCATTAAAATCACTCTCCTACCGGATTACGATCCAACCACCATAACGCTAATAGCGGCGGCACCAGGGCTACAACCGCAGCCAGATCCACCCACACATGCACCCATACATTTTGCCGGATTGAAATAAAAATATCCTGCGGCGCCCACAGCAGTACGATGCCCGCCAACAATAACCAGATGCGTGCGTGACGGTAATACCCCACCAAATACACGAGTGCCAATAAAAATAATGCAAAAGCTTGCAGTGTTGCTCCGAACAGCGCGATCCACCACAACTGCATTGCCATGGCACCAGGCGCTTCCTGCGGAAAACCAAATGCCAGCAAAATATTCTGGTGATAGCGAGCAAAACCGGACGAATCTGCACACCAGGTCATGGCTATCGCCATCACCAAATGCCCGACGGCAATCAGGTATAACCATCTTATTAACCAAAGACGAATTATGTCAGCGCGCTGCATCTTACATTCACCCATCGTTTTGCAAATAAAAAAATCCAGCCATTCCCGGATATGTTGGACACGGGAGGCATAAATGAATTGCTGATATGAAGAGCGGAACTATACGCGGAATTCTGTAAAAGCAACGCGGAATTTTGTAAAAGCAACGCGGAATTTCGTAAAGGCGACGCGGAATTTTATAGAAGCGGGATAGCGATCAGGTGGGTGGAGAACGCAATCCATTGCGTCACAATATCCAAAGTGCTCCTTCACTCGTAGCCGCGTGATTTATTTGTGGTTATCTTTCAAATCACCAAACCCTTTTTGGATTTTACCTTCAACTTGTTTACCGATGCCTTTGGCTTGTTGTTTTTCACTGCCAATAGCCTCACCAGTCTTTTGTTGCACTTTTCCAGCAGCTTGCTTTACTGTGCCTTTAACTTGATCTTTATTCATGATGATTCTCTCTATGAAGTAAGTTCAAAGAGAGGCCGATTGTTGGAACCTTTCCCACCATCGACCCCCGTTTTAATACCCCGATCAATCCCGACTTTGTCTGGCAAATGCGGTCAAAAGGGGTATCCAACGATCCCAATATAGGAAGAAAAACAACCTGATTCGGTGCGCCACCAAACATAAAAGCGGATTTAAGCCCTCCAACCCCAAACATCCCAAAAGCAAGGCCATTAATTTTATTTACTTGACGCAAATCAAACTATTCTGTAATTTCAGTAATTACTGAAATTACAGAATTAGAGAAAATTCAAATGTCCCTCCCCCTGACCCCCATGATCCAATCCTGCATTCTCCACTTTGGCGAGATGGGTAGCCGCTGGGGGATTAACCGCACCGTAGGCCAGATGTACGCCCTGCTGGTACTGAGCAAAGAACCGCTCTGCGCGGACGATATTACCGAGGCTTTGGGCATATCCCGCTCTAATACGAGCATGGGCTTAAAAGAATTGATGTCCTGGGAACTGGTGAAGTTGCAACATCGCCCCGGTGAGCGCAAAGAATTTTATTCAGCGCCGGGCGATGTATGGGATATCGCCAAAACCCTGATTGAACAGCGCCGTAAACGCGAAATTGACCCGACCCTTTCGACGCTGCGTAATTTGCTGATTGATAGCCCAGCCAACGCCGACGAGGAATATGCACAACAGCGCATGCGCGAAATGCACGAGCTCATTGAAATGCTCACACTCTGGACCCAGGAAATCCAACGCCTCGATTCCGCCCAGCTCGGCAAATTGCTCAAACTCGGCAGCAGCATTGGCAAAGTGCTCGATATGAAAGACCGCCTTCTAGGTGGCAAAAAAGAAACAACGAAGTAATCGTAGGTTGGGTTAGACGCGAGTACAACGAGCGACGTAACCCAACATGACCATCTCGCAGCATTAACCGAAAAGGAATTTATTGCGACCAATTAAATATGCATTTCCCAAGCAGAGCTTGGGAACGAGATAGGGAGATTTATCTAATTCCACCACCGAGGCACCCGATATGCTCGAAACCCTCATGCTTTCCCGCATTCAATTCGCGGCAAATATTTCCTTCCATATTTTATTTCCCTCTATTTCCATTGCCCTCTGCTGGTTTTTATTTTATTTCAAAGTGCGCTACAACCGCAGCGGCGATGAAGTCTGGATGCGCGCCTATCGCTTCTGGGTAAAGGTATTTGCCCTGACATTTGCATTGGGCGTGGTCAGCGGTATCACCATGAGTTTTCAATTCGGCACCAACTGGCCAGGCTATATGGAAACCGTAGGCAACATCGCCGGGCCATTGCTAGGCTATGAAGTGCTGACTGCATTTTTTCTGGAAGCAACATTTTTAGGCATTATGTTGTTCGGGATTAACAAAGTATCCAACCGCGTCCATACCCTCGCCACTTTTTTGGTGGCCTTCGGCACCAGCATGTCAGCGTTCTGGATTATTGCACTCAATTCGTGGATGCAAACCCCTACCGGTTTTGAAATGCGCCAGGTAGGCGACGCCATGAAAGCGTTTCCACTGGATTGGTGGGCTATTATTTTTAATCCATCCATGCCCTATCGCCTGGCGCATATGCTGGTTGCATCCGGATTAACCGCCGCGTTTTTAATTGCCGGAATTTCTGCTTACAGGATATTAAAAGATGATCACAAACCGGCGCCGCGCCTCGCATTAAAAAATGCCACCATCGCCGCCGCATTATTAATTCCTTTGCAAATATTTTTGGGTGATATGCACGGCCTTAATACGCTGCACCATCAACCGGCCAAAATTGCCGCGATGGAAGCGGTATGGCATACCGAAAAAAATGTCCCACTAGTGTTATTTGCAATTCCGGATAAAGAAACCAAAAGCAATAAATATTCGGTAGAAATTCCCAATATGGCGAGCATTATTTTAACGCACACCAGCGATGGGGAATTGAAAGGGCTGAACGAATATCCCAACGCCCATCCACCCGTGGCACCGCTATTTTATGGCTTCCGTATTATGGTGGGCATGGGCATGTTAATGCTGCTGGTGTCATGGGTCGGTTGCTGGCAAATTTATCGCCGCAATGAACTTTCACCGCTGATGCTAAAAGTGTTTGTCGGCATGACTTTCTCCGGCTGGATTGCCACACTCGCCGGTTGGTACGTCACCGAAATAGGTCGCCAACCCTGGCTGGTCACCGGGGTATTAAAAACCGTTGACGCAGTTACCAGCACTCCCGCAAGCAATGTCGGAACCTCGCTGGCCATTTATTTATCACTCTACGTCGTACTCCTGATTGCTTATATACGCACATTATTTGTCATGGCGAGAAAAGCAGTGCTGGTGGATCGCCCGGAACAAATTGATACGCTGCAAGAAAAACTCGTCGAAGAAAACCTGTGAGGAAAACAGCATGACCGATATCAGCACTTTATCCGGCGAAGCATTTTGGCTACCTGTTATTTTTATCGGCCTGATGGGACTTGCCTTTTTTATTTATGCGATCCTCGATGGCTACGATTTAGGGGTCGGAATTTTATTGCCAAAAGATTCCGAAGCGCAGCGCGATACTATGATCGCGAGCATCGGTCCGTTTTGGGATGCCAATGAAACCTGGCTGGTGCTCGGCATAGGTATTTTATTGATTGCCTTCCCGTTGGCACACAGCATGATTTTGTTTAATTTGTATTTACCGGTAACAGTAATGCTTGCGGGCTTGATCCTGCGCGGAGTTGCGTTTGATTTTCGCGCGAAAGCACCAGAGGACCATAAAGAATTATGGGACCGCGCATTTCAGGCAGGCTCATTACTCGCCACACTGGCACAAGGTTATATGCTCGGCCTGTTTGTAATGGGGTTTGCAGATACTTTGGCTGCGCATTTATTCGCCGCGCTCAGCGCAATCTGTGTCACCGCCGGCTATACCTTTATTGGCGCCGCCTGGCTGATAATGAAAACGGAAGGTGATTTACAAAAACGTGCTGCCTGGTGGGCGCGTCGCTGCGCATGGTTGATGGCGCTTGGAATTATTGCCGTATCTATTGTCAATCCACTGGTCAGCGGTACTATTTTTGATAAATGGTTTGGCTCGCCACTGGTTATTGTGTTGTGGATTATTCCGCTCTTTTGTTTTGTATTGTTTTTTATTGCAGACCGCTATTTACGGCGCGCGCCCTATCCCAACGATTTTGGCTGCTGGATTCCCTTTGCTTCTGCCGCAATGATTTTCCTGCTAAGTTTTATCGGTCTGGCTTACAGCTTTTATCCCTTTGTCGTCCCCAATAAACTGGATATCTGGCAAGCGGCCAGCGCACCTGAATCACTCATGTTTATTTTGTACGGCGTAATTGTGGTACTGCCAACAATTCTCGGCTACACCTTTTTTGCGTATCGCGTATTCCATGGCAAGGCGACGCAATTAAAATATTACTAATCGCTTTACCAAATATTGCATAACATTTTTTGGCGAAGGGATTCGCTCCAATTCCCGCTGTTTATTCCAGATGCTTGATAACCTGAATCCGCACCGTGCGCGTAGCCAAATGCACTTCACGTAAAAAGTAGGCCAGACCCACAATCAAGGTCAGGGTGGAGGCGGTGAACAGTCCGCTGATCAACCATTTGAATTCTGCTTGCAGTAACACTTGCAGGAATATTACTGCAATCACAGTGCACACCAGCAATGCCGAGCAGGTGCAGGCAGTAATTGCCAGGCTGGCATAATGGCGCCGGCGCTCGAGCCGGTTTAACTCCTTATGAAACATATCCGGATCTTGCAAATGTTGCGGAAGCGCCTGTTCGGTCAGGTAACGGCCGCGATCAATGATCCGCGCCAGACGACTCGCCATCACATTCAATAAACCGGCAATCCCGGTCAAAAGAAATACGGGCGCAAGCGCAAGCTGGATAGCGTGAGTCATATCGCCAAAACTCATCACAACTACAGGGGCAGAACTCATTTATTTTTCCCAGGGAATGGATTTTCGATTGGATACATTTTGCAGCGATGTAGCAGACCGCCAATTTTTACGACTTATGCCTTTTAATCGCCTGCTGCAACTGGCTCAAGGTCACGCTGCGTGCGAGCCCCTGGCTTTTGCGGATATGTTTGGTCATAGCTTTGCGTGCTTGCGATTTATTTTTGTCGCGGATTAATTGGCAAATCGCAAAATGTTCTTCACAGGTTTCGATAACCGATTGGCGATCGGGAAAACCCAGCCGGCGCAGGATGCGGATATTGTTGTTGATATCGCGCAAATAATTGGCGAGCACCGGGTTGCCGCTGCCAATAGCGATGCCGATGTGAAAGGCCTCTTCGCGCGCTTTGATTTCTTCCATATCCAATTCGTCATCAAGCCGCTCCGCATTCCAGTCTTCCTGCAACGCGTCGAGATCTTCATCGTTCATATGGTCACAGGCGAGTTCAACGGCGCTGGCTTCGAGCATGATGCGCACATCGTAGTACTGGCTGATGGTTTCTATATCCACCGAGCGCACAAAACAGCCCTGCTTGGGCATGATGGTAATTTGGCCCTCTGTTTCCAGCCGTTGCAGTGCGGCGCGCACCGGGGTACGGCTCACTTGAAAATCATCGGCGATTTCCGATTCGGTGAGGCGTGTGCCGGGGTAGATTTCGAAATCGATAATCTTTCTTTTGAGTTGGTCATACACCAGTTGTGCGGCTGATTTGGGGGTAGTCAAAAGCACCTGCTCCGTTTCCTGATCTGCGTTTTCGTAACGCCGGTACTTGCATGGTAGGCGAGCACCTGCACCTTGTAAACCAAGGCGACGTACGCATTAAATCGCCGTATTTCTCGCCCTGCGGCGGTGCAACACACCAAGGCGAAGCATTGCTTTAGTGCTGGTCAAGCCCCGCGTATTACTCAGTTGTACCCAGATACCCGCGCCGCTTCACGCTAAAATCTGCATAGAATTCATCTATTTAACCGCAAAGTTATAGCTTATGTTTCGATTTGGCACAGCTTATGCTCTCCCGATAATGAACGCATCGTTGTATACAACGATGAATAAATTACTGAGGGGGAAATCATGATAATAGCGCCAGGAAAACTCTTGCCCGGTTTATTTGCCGGAACCACCAGCCTCGTACTATCACTCACCCCCAACACCGCCAACGCGCAATCCTCCGTGGATTTCAAAGGCGAGCTGGATGTTTATGCCAGCGAATACCAACCCGCTGGCGGCGATGACGTGGAAAGCACATCGGGCATCCAATCAAACGGCATGACGACGTCTTATTTGGGCGCGCACGGTAAACATGAGTTGGGGAATGGCTTGACCGGTATCGCGGCGGTTGAGATGTTTTTCCAACCGGATTCAGCTGAACAAGGGCGTTTTGATGATGACGTCTTCTTTGCGCGCGCCGCTTATGTCGGCCTCGCCGGTGGTTTTGGCGAGGTGCAGATGGGACGCACCACCAGCCTGCATTTTTTATCGGCCATTTTATTTAACCCCTTTGGTGACTCCTTTGCCTTTTCACCGATGATGCAGATGAGTTATGGCGGCGGCGGTCTGTACGGCGATACCGGCTGGAGCGATTCGGTGATGTACAGCACACCCGAGCTGGGCGGTTTTAAGACCAGTTTCGCCTACGCCTTTGGCGAGGAAGAGGGCGAAACCAGCACTAATAAAATGGCAGCTAATACTTTTTTTAAATCCGGAAACTTTGGCCTGACCGCTGCAGTGCAGGATGTTTCTGGTAGCCAGCCAGGGGCGAACGGCCTGGCGCCGGATGGCAGCCAATTGGCCTCACTGCTGGGGCTGAGCTACGACATTGGTAAGAGCACGATTTTTGCTCAATACCAGTTGATGCGCGATGACCTACCCAGCGGCGATATCGACCGCGACACCCTGATTTTGAGCGCTAATATCGCCGCGGGGCCGGGCGCGGTGTATCTCGGCTACGGCTACACCGAAACCAGCACCACTACCGAAGACTACGACCGCAGCATTTACACCCTGGTCTACAACCTGCCCATGACCAGCCAGTTTGATACCTACGCCGCCTACACCAGTGATGACCCCGACCTGGCCGAGCAATCCGGCCATACGGTTGGCGTCGGCGCACGCTTCCGGTTTTAACCTTATGAAGGTTTAACTTTTTATGGTTTAACTTTTTTATGGAAAGGAACGCCTGTTTATGACGACTTATTTGCTGCCTGCCGAGCCTGCACCACTGGTCCTGGAATTTGCCAAGACCGCGCTGGTGGTTATCGATATGCAACGCGATTTTCTCGAACCCGGCGGTTTTGGCGCCAGCCTCGGTAACGATGTGCAGCTGCTGCGCTCGGCCATTGCCCCCTGCCAGCAACTCTTGTCAGCGGCGCGCGCGGCGAAACTGCTGGTGATTCACACCCGCGAAGGACACCTGCCGGATCTAAGCGATGCCCCCTCCGCCAAGATCGAGCGCGGTACACCCGCACTGCGCATCGGCAGCCCCGGCCCTATGGGGCGGATCCTGATTCGCGGCGAGCCCGGCCACAGCATCATTTCCGAGCTGACACCGATCGAGGGGGAAATCGTCATCGATAAACCCGGCAAGGGTGCCTTTTACCGCACTGAACTGGCCGAGCTTCTCAAGGAGCGAAACATCGAAAATCTGCTGGTATGCGGCGTCACCACCGAGGTGTGTGTGCATACCACGGTGCGCGAGGCGAACGACCGCGGCTATCGCTGCGTGGTGGTGAGCGATGCTTGCGCCTCTTACTTTCCGGAATTTCACCGTGTGGCCGTGGCAATGATATCGGCGCAGGGTGGCATCTTTGGCTGGGTCGCCACTACCGCGCCCCTCGTTAACGGCATTAACCGGGCACACCAGACGGCTTAAAAAACTCGCTGGGCCTTTATCGCTGCATCACCTTTTCAGACCTACTACAACTTTGGAGGGTACCGCTATGCAAACTACCAAACCCGCGTTTTGGGTACCGGGCGATTGGAACGCCTATTTCGGTTTTGGCACCAATATTCTGGTTAATCTGCTGGTACTCACGGGACTGCTGCGCTTTGTGCTCAATATGCCCGACGACATCGTCTTTGGCCGAATACTGCCCGCCGTTGGGCTCATGATGTGTTTGAGCACCCTTTACTACGCCTGGCTCGCCTATAAGTTGGCGAAGCAAACCGGGCGCAAGGATGTATGCGCCCTGCCCTCGGGCATCAGTGTGCCGCACATGTTTGTGGTGGTGTTTGTGATTATGCTGCCCATCTCGCTCACTACCGGCGACCCGATCAAAGGCTGGGAAGCAGGTTTGACTTGGGTTTTTGTGCAGAGTTTTGTGTTGATGATCGGCGGTTTTATCGCCCCTTACATTCGCAAAATCACCCCACGCGCTGCCTTGTTAGGGACGTTGGCCGGGGTTTCCATCGCCTTTATTTCCATGCGCCCCGCGCTCGAAATGTTTATGACTCCGGTGATCGGCTTTGTGTGTTTTGCGATTATCTTGCTCAGCTGGTTTGGGGGCGTGCGCTACTTCAAGGGAATACCGGCGGGGCTGGTGGCGATTGCGGTGGGCACACTGATCGCGTGGGGCTCAACTGCACTCGGCCTGAATTACGGTGGCTTAACCCTGGAGAAACTGACCGGCTCGCTCACCAGTTTCGGCTTTTCCGTGCCCATCCCGGCCGTTGGCCATGTGTTCTCCGGGTTTGAATTTATCGGAATTATTTTAGTTACTGCGAT
>JAJQJO010000137.1 GCA_021323495.1 Cellvibrio sp.
AATATTTGCGCAAACTTTTTGGTTACCTTGGTGGTGATGCCCATCTTGTCCCGGAATGATTCCCAGGTGTCGCCTGCACCGCCAACGCTGGGGTTGTGGAATAGCGTGTATTCCTGCAGGTTTTTGAATTCGTATTCTAGGTGACTACCCATCAACCATGACGCTTTTGCTAGGTTGTTCGATTGACCATTAACGGCTGCATAACGGGTAGTAACTGATTCAACACGACCGCTGACTTGCCACAAGCCTTGTTCACTGCGTTTGACTTTATAGAGGGCGACTTGTTCTAGACTGTCGCGTTGCTTTTGCAATTTATCCAGTGGCTGTATGTTGTACACAGCGATTTGGCCATTCGCAATTCGATAATCTATCCGATACAAACCACTCTCTAACTTAAATGTACTGACGCTGCCTTTGAGTATTGTCGCTTGTGCCGGACGCGGTAAAGCGCGCAAGCTTTTTAGTAAATTTTGTAGATCTTGAAATTCATTTGTGGATCGTTCTTTTTTACGAATAAATTCAGCGTACCCACTTAGAAGTACTTTATAGCCCGCATCAGTTGCATCTTTTCCTAGCCCTTCATATTCAAACGGCGTCATATTAAGAGAATTCAACCTCGCCACATGCTCTGGCGAAGTCTGTATTGCACCGTGACGAAATAATAGTTGGGTGAATTGGTTGGTACTGATATCCATAAAAAAATCTCCATTTATAGGCGGGGTGTAGCGAGGAAGGCCGAATATTAACCAATCGGTGAGCGAAAGGGTAATGGCAAAAATAATTTAATGATAGTGATGTGAGCTATGCACGCTTGTGCCGACTAAATTTTTGCAGGTTCGGGAGGTCATGCCTGCACAAATAAAAAAGGCCGATGGGGGGATCGGCCTTGTAAGAATATTCGTACACTAATTTTTTTTTAACTAATAGTCCCATTCACAATTGGCTGGAATGCAGTGAGCCGATCCAGCATGGTTGCCGATCCTAAACCATGGCCGCGGAACAAAGTACCGAACTCGGCTTGTTGTCCATGCAGTGCCATGTAATTCAGCACCACCGTTTCCACCAGCAAATTGACGTTGTTGGCGGCGGGGCTGCCGGAGGTTTCTACGTCGCCGCTGGGGCGCATAAAGCCGATTTGTTGATGGCGCGCCTGTTCATCGGCGGTAGCGCCCATCAGTTGTGGACGGCCGCCGGGGTTGTAGACGAGGAAGAAGGAGCAGGCAGTTTGTTGGTCGTCACCGGTCCAGACACCTTTGCCACGCCCGGCCATTGAATCGTCGATCATGCCGTTACTGAATACCGAGCCATCGCTGAACACATAAATCATTAACGGCATACCTTTGCGTGCAGCATATTCAAGGCAGGCGCCGATGCATTTGCCCGCACGTATATCGCGGGTTTCGCCGGTGGAGCGGTCGCCGGTGTGATAGTCAAAACCACCCATGGTGATGGTGCCTGCGCCAGCATAGCCGTTCACGACCAGTTTCATTACCGAGGCGGTTTTGCGGAACTCGCCATCGCCGTCGAATTCTTCAAACGAAAAAATACCATTGGCACCGACAATATCGGCATCGGCAATCGGGTCTATGTCAGCCGGGTTACCGAAACGCGCTGCCAGGTCAGCACTCTTCACGTAGCCGCAGCGCAGCAGTTCTTTGAGTTGGGCATCGCGAGTGGTGCCAAGGCTTGAGAGTGCATTGAGTTTGGCATCGCTGATGCGATAAATAGATTCCATGGTTTTGACGATATCTTCCTGGCTCATTAAATCGACCAGATCGCCTACATCGACAAGACCGGTTACGTCATTGGGGTTATCGACTTTGGTGGGGCGCACTTCCAGGTTGATCAGCGATGCCGGTGCCATGGAATTGCCACCCGAGTCGCTATTACGTGAACCAATCAGATCCACCAGCGAACCAGCCGATCCCGCTTTATAAATGCCGTACATAGGGTTGTGCGGGTTGTTGGCGGTATCGTTTTCCGAGCGGGCGGCGATCACGGCGCCATTGGTATTGGCGGCAGTGCCGACCTGACCTTTGGTATTGATGCCGGATAACAATCCTGAATCGGCGTGGAACAGCAGTCCGAGACTGTCGTTTATCAAGGTGGCTGCAGTCGATGCGCTGGGTGCCATATCAGCAGGCAGCCCTTGTTTTTGGTAACCGGCGGCGCTTAAAAAATCGCGCTGGCCACCGCGTTGGCCGATCAACACATTCGAACCGGCAAAGTTGGCACCGCCGGCCAAATCGAAACAGATAAACGGAATCTTGCCTGCGCCTTGCGCGGCGATACCACAGGCGTCGCGCACAGCGGCTATATCATCCGACAAGGCAACTTCAGCGGCCATCGCCGGATTGGTCAGGATGCTCATCAGTGAGCCGCCCACCAGTGTGCCGGTGCCGAGTTTAAATCCTTGGGCAATCAGCTCGCGGCGGGTGACCGGGCGGCGATGGTTGTTAAGATAGAGCGGTGCATCCGGGTGTAAAGGTGCTTTGTACTTAGCCATGGTCTCATTCACTCCGGTAGTTATTGCAACAACATCACGGCGCTACCCAAGGTAGCGGCGCAAGTGGCTTTGACGGTGGTCAGGGTGCGATCAGCGGCACAGCCACTGCCACAACTGGTCATGTTGTCGATCAATTGGTTGAGCTCCAGGCGCAATTCGGCCGGATCAGCCTGCTGGCTGAGTTTGCTGTGCGGATTGCTACCATCGGCCACCTCATTGGCGTGCAGGCGGCTAAGCAATGGCTCGATTATTTGTGCGCGCTTGGTGTCGCTGTCGAAGGCGACAGTAGCGGCAGCGGCGAAATCAAAGCCGGGGAACATCGCGGTGCGCGCCGGATTGGCGGTGGAACCACTGCTGCCGACCAGTGCATTACAGTAAGCAACGGTCAACTGGGTGATCCCCATTTGCTGCGCGGCGAGGAAGCCATCCAGATTTGTCAGGGTTGGCAGCTGTTGTTTTACCTTTTCGTAAGTGGCTGATACCTGCGGATTCACTGCTGAAATACCGCTCATTTGCGCCAGGCTGGCATTGATTTCTGCGAAATCGCGCAAGCCCAAGGTAGGTTGGTTGGGAATATCGGCAGGTTCTGCTGGTGGTGGGACCACAGCCGCAACACGGGTGTAATGTTTATCGCCGATCTGGTCAAACGTCAGGAAAAACACATCGTCTTCCGGACCGCTTTTGGCTTCAACCACGGTGCCCAGCGGTGATAACTGCTGGCGGCCACCCACGGCAGCATCGCTGCTGAGTTGGGTATCGAGATTGGCAAACACTTGTCCGGCGACGGCCTCGGTACCATTTACACCAATGCGGATGCCTTTAAGGGGAACCGGGGTAGTGAGTCCACCATCGCCCAATACGGTGAAGAAAGGTGCGGCAAATTGGTAGCCGTAGTCATCGATTTGCTGCACTTCAAATACCACGAAACAATCACCGATATCGCCTCTGTCCGGGCTATCAGTCGGGTCATTGTGGAAGCAAGCGGGTTGATCGATCAGTTCGGATACGTTGAATAGGAGCAAATAGCGCGCACCTACACCCACGTCAAAATTGGTTTTGATGTCGCCTGCGCTCATGGCGCGTTTGTGGATAGCGAGGAAGCGTACACTGCCGGTCCATGGGCGGTTGCCCGACACTTCATTACCGACCACTAACGCATAACCGTTATCCCAATCTTTCAGCACAGCTTCGGCCAGTGGGTCAGTGTCGCCGGTAAATTCGCCATTGACGTAAATACGGCGGCCACGTACCGGATCAAAAGTCGCAACCACATGTTGCAAGGACGCCTGGGCGCGCTCGTCGTTGTCGTTGGTTGCCAGTACTTCAAGGCCATTGGCATCACTTTTGTCGCTGCGGTTTAACACGACATAGTTGTAGTCGTATTGGCCGAGGGTAAAGTTGCGCTCATCGGTGCTGCCGGAGTAGCTCACAATGCGCGCGGGATTTTCATCGTTGGCGCCCTGGTCGAGGTTGTCAGGGATTACCCAGGTCTCGATCGAGTATTCACCTGATCCGCGCAGCAGGTCATAGAATTTCCGGCTGCCACTGACCGTTGCCTGGGCACGTCCGGCGTCAGCGAGTTTGATACCCCAGGCGCTGCTCCAGCCCACATTGCCAATCAGGTTGAGATCGGCAGCTGGCTCTATGCCAGAGGTGTCAAATGCGATGGTATTTTTGCCGGTCTTGAACTCGTATTTGGCGATGATATCGGTATCGATACGGCCGCCGCTGCTGAGCACAAACGCATCGCCCAGGCCAACCGCTTTACTGATCACCAGTTCCGGATCGACTTCTACGGTAGCCAAGCCATCCGCAAATGCCTGGATGGCAGTCTGCATCGCATCCGAGTTAGGTCCGCAATCACTCCAGCAATTGTGAGCGTCAGCCCGCAGGCGTTGCACCAGACGCGACTGGGCCGGGTTATCCAGGCGGATTTTGCTCTTGGCCGCCTGATAGGCCACATCCACATCTTCACTGGCAAAGTAAGGTTGCTGGCGGGTTGCCGCCGATTCAGAGTGGCAGCCGGCGCAGTACTGGAGCAACAATGGGTGGACAGTCGCCTTGAAGTCGGCGCTATCAACGGGGAAGCTTTTGCTGTTGGCGATCTCTTTATCGTCCGGTGCCTTGAGTATCACGTCGTTAGCAGTGGTTTCCCTTGGTCCCGCCCATTTGTTGATCCAGCCGGTGACTATATCGCCACAGGCTACCGGGTCGCTGGTCCAGCAGTTATGCCCGCCGGCGACCTTGATCACCAGGCGCGATGCGGCTGGATCGGCAAGTGACACTAATCCACCATCAATAACCGCAGCGTAAGCGAGGTTGATGTCATCACCGCGCGCAAAGGTAGGCGCCTGGGTTTGATGACAGCCACCGCAGCGATCTTCGCGGGCGATGTTGACCCAGAGCTCATTCTGAAATTTGGTGATGTCTTCGGTGCTGGCGGGTTTTTCGCCGCGATAGACAAAATTGCCGCCGCCCGTACTGGGTGGAGGCTCAGGGTTGGGTTTAACCTTGCTGCCGCTGCCTGAGCCGCCGCAACCGCTGAAAAACCCGCTCACCAATAGCAGGCTGAGCAGACCCAATTTCCCTAAATTCATATTGGTACGCCACTGCAAACGTGACGATGCTGATAGAGAGAGCATATTCATCACGTTATTCACCTTTGCAGTAGTCGGCAGTGTCGATAAACACTTGTTTTAGTTTGTAACCGGAACTGGCGAAGCCCTGGGTGATTTCGGTCAGCTTGTCGCGATCCATTTGGTTGGCGGGTTTGCGCAGGCATACATTCTGGAACACTTTCTCCACTTGGCAGCTTGCGAAGGCCTGGCTGTGGGACAATTCCATATTCATGCTTTTGGCACCAGCACCCTTGCCGGGCAGGGCGTTGCTCCAGCCCAGGTGGGTATTCATGCCGGTGCGCCAGTAGTTCTGCCAATCGTCATTAGTGGTGACATAGCCGTATTTGAAGGTGTTGGAGTTAATACGGTATTTTTTCTCCACCCGGCTGTTGGTATCCGGGTCGATGGTGCCTTCGGTGTTGTAATGGATGCTGCCATTCAGGCCATCCGGATCGGCATCCACGTCAAATTCGTAATCGTAATAGGCGTAGGCTTTGGCGAGTGGGTCCATACCGTTGTGGCAACCGATACAGTTATTGAGAAATACACGGCTATCGCCACCGGGGCTGCGGCTTACATCCTGGCGGACAAAGTCGGGTGTCAGGCTAGTGTCGTGTACTTGTTCCAGATCGCGGCAAAGATGGTTGAGCAAGGTAAAGCGGAACATGGCGCGGTTGGTGCCGGCGATAAAAAATGCCTTGGCCGCCGCGCGGGTGGTGATGACACCGGAGGTTGCGTCGGCAGGGATACCCGTAAGCGCGGATTGGTCACGGCGCATCAGCGTATCTTTCAAGCTGACGCCCTGTGCTTCGATCGCCTCGTAGTGGGCGTTGCTGGCAATTGAATAACCGGGCAAGCCGGATGCACTACTGGTGTACAGGACGTTGTCGTAAAGCGCGGTGCGGAAGTCGGCATCGTCGCGCACCAACCCGATTACCGTGGCGGTGTAGTCATTGAGTGGCGCAAACACCGTGCGGTCCCGGTTGGTCCAAGGCGTCGCCAGGTTTTTCAGGGTGACGCTATAGAACGCCTCGTTGTTCATGGCGATACGCACGGCATCGGCAACCTGGCCTGCATCGATTTCAGTGGCCATTTGTTCCAGCACGGACGCACTTGGCGGTACCCCGGCGATGCGGTTATGGATTTGCAGGGCCTGCTCGCGCGAACCGGCGTAGCTATTGCCCGCAATTAATGCGAGTGCCAGCAGCCCTAGGTAAGGCAGGCGCTGCAACGCGCTGCCTAAAAGGCGGGGTAGGGGGTTAGTCACAGTAACTCCTGAATAATCAAGCTGCGCCAGACGCAGCGAAACATGGTGGGTGAATTCATCGTTGTTAAACAATCGTGGCAACAGGGTTGCCGAAGCAGTAGTCCATACTGAGAAATCCGTGTCCGGCCCGGGTCAATTCCAATCGTTGGAAATGAGCGCGAAAGCCTTTGGGGTTTGGGACCTGGTCTCAGCGGCTAAGCTGGACCCGGCGGAAATCGATCGGCGGTTTTCGGTTGTTTTTTTCATCATCCAAGCTGCTATGCAGTGAGTATGCCGAAAATCGACTGTTGTTAAGCGCCATGCAAGGGGTTGTCAGGAATTAGAAACAGTTCTCTAAATTCCGCCTTAAATCGACGATGCAAGCCTGCCCACCCTGATAGCGCTGCTATGTTGATTGATATGCAGCCGGACCTGGCAGTTAGTGCTATGGCGCAAAATGTCAGTTTGGTACCAAGGAGGGCAGCTGGGATAAAAGTCTCTGCGCTGGTTTAATCGGTTGCGCACCGCTGTTCTTCAGGATTTCGAGATCTGGCTCACAATGATTGATTCCAATCAGGTTGAATATTACGCCGTTGCCCGGCCTGTAGCCTGAGTGCCTGTTTGGCGCGGGTTTTGAATATCAAAGCGATTCAGGCGCCTGCGCGCTAATCAAATTTTGTTTACTGTTGGGATTTAGGCCGCTGGCTATGAAGCAATTGTCGATTCACCGATCACTCCAAGCCTGCGGAAAAACTGCCTTGGCTTGCCTATCGCTCACAATGGCCGCCTGTGGCGGCGGTGGCGGTGGGGGTAGCAATTCCGGCCAGGCACCTGATCCGGTCGTAGTTGATCTCCCGATCGCCTATATCCAGCGACCTATTCCAGTGGATGAAGACGACGAACCGGTCTATCCCGATGTGTTTGATCCGGACGCGTTTAATCCCGGTGGTGAGCTCTACATCAAAGCACGTGCTACAGCGCAGGCCGCCGTTACCAATATCACCCGGGTAGCCTTTGCTGAAAACGAATTTTTTGATGCGGAAAATCCTAATTACGATGTAAAGGACGTGTCAGCACATCCTGATGGCAGCCGCTTGATTTTTTCCATGCGCGCGCCACTGAACCCGGATCTGGATGAGGATGACCTGGAGCAACCGACCTGGAATATCTGGGAGTACAACCTGCAAACCAAGCTGTTGCGGCGCATTATTACGGCGGATTTTGAAGCGGAAAAAGGTCAGGATGTGGCGCCCCATTACCTGCCCGACGGCCGCATCCTGTTTACCTCCAATCGCCAAAAGCGCAGCAAGGAAATTTTGCTCGACGAAGGCAAGCCGCAGTTCGGTGCGACTACCCAGCAGGACAATGACATCACCAGCTTCCTGCTGCACAGCGTCAAAGACGACGGCACTGATATCCAGCAACTCACCTACAACCAAAGCCACGATATCCAGCCGACGGTGATGCCCGATGGCCGCTTGCTATTTATGCGCTGGCAGGGCACTAATCCGGATCGCCTGAGTTTTTACACCTCCAATCCCGATGGCACAGATATCCAGCTTTATTTTGGTTACGACAGCCTGAATGCCGAGCCAGGTGAGGATATGGAAGAAGCGCCGCGCCTGTTTAATCCGCAAGTAATGCCCGACGGCCGCATCGCCGCGATTTATATGCAAAACACCTTGCAGTTGGGGGGCGATATGGTGGTGGTAGATGGCTCGGTTGAAGCTGAAGGTGAAATCGAATCTATCTCGATCAAGCCGGTGGATATCGCCACCGACATGGTTTCCCTCTCCGGGCGGTTTGCTTCTCTCTCACCTTTGTACGACGGTACCAATCGCCTGTTGGTGAGCTGGAGCCAATGCCGCTTGCAAGAAATTGCCACCGAGCGTTTGCAGCCATGTCTCGCCAGCCTGTTACTTGAGGGCGAACCTATAGAAGGTTACGAAGAGGCGCCAGCGTTTTATGGTATCTGGATCTATGACATCTCCAGCCAAACCCAGCAACCGGTAGTGTTGGCTGAGGCGGGCAAGGTATTTACCGAGGCCATCGCACTGGAAGAACTGGCCGCACCGCCGGCCTATATCGCCCCGGAAACTGACCCGGCACTCGCCGCGCAAAACCTGGGTCTGCTGCACATCCGCAGTGTGTACGATGTCGATGGTACTTTTAATGCGATGGGCAGCGGCGCAGCGGATTTGCCGGCGCTGGCAGCGCGTCCCGCCGACCAGCGGCCGGCGCGTTTTATCCGCTTATTGAAAGCGGTATCAGTTCCCGATAACGATACGCTCAATGACCAGGACGATAATATCTATGGCAACCTGTTTAATAACAACAACGGGATTATGGAAATCCTGGGTTATTCGCCAGTGGAACCGGATGGGTCGGTAATGGTGACCGTGCCATCTGATGTCGCTTTTAACCTGGAAGTGCTTGATGCAAAGGGACGCAGAATAGATACGCGTGTTGATCAGTTGATCAGCCTGCGCCCCGGCGAACGGCGCGAGATTA
>JAJQJO010000138.1 GCA_021323495.1 Cellvibrio sp.
AAAATTGAATGAGCTCACCACCACTTTCACACTGGCAATTGCATGATCATCGGTTGCGGTACCACGCACTTTTACGCTGTTTGTTTCACTCATGGTGTAAGGCGTAGGAAATTTGAATTCCGCTACAGGAGCGGTGGTGTCGGGAATGGTGGTGACTGCATAGGTACCACTTACGCCACCGATGGAGACTACCGCGTTTTGGGTCAATTCAGTTCCCGCCGGCGCAACGACCCTCACAGAAATAGTCTGGCCATTGGTCACTGTACCGACCGCTGAAGTAAATGCGCCACCATTAATTGAATATTCACCACCGGTGATGCTGATGGCTACCGCCGTTTCAATTCCACCGATGGTAATGATGTTGGAAACGTGGACGCTGCCGAGTTCAGCCCCAACCGCAGGGGTAAATGTGAATGCATTGGGAATTGCATCGGCCAGAGTAGTCACACTGTATGTGGCGCTCACACCACCGGCCGTCAGGGTGGCATTAACCGCAGTGCTATTGATGTTGGAGGAAACTACTTTCACTGCGATGGTTTGTGCCGGGCTGACAGTACCGGCAGCAGAAGTGAACGCACCACCGTTGATAGAATACTCACCATTGGTGATGCTAATTGGTACAGCTACGTTAATGCCGGACAGGGTAATAACGTTGGAAATAACAGCAGTATTGAGCGCGGCATCGCTTATTGGGGTAAAAACAACTGCTGTAGGGGTTGTATCTATAACGCTGGACTGGCTGGAATTGCTGATGACGATCACCCCGGCCGAACTGGCAAGGCTATTTGCATTCCCGGAACTGTTGGCATTAGCGGAGCTGCTATTAGTTGCCTCGACCGAACTGGCGATGCTATTGGATACACTAATTTGAGCCTTGCTGCTGGAGTTGGATGATTTGTTGCCTCCGCCACCACCGCCACAGGCTACCAGGAAAATAACCCCTAGCAATAAGGCAATTCTGGAAAAGATACTGTGCAGTGTTGCTATCGCCATGATGGTAACGACTCCTTTTGCGATGATGAAAGAATTAACAATAAAAAGGGGGAAGCATAAAAAGCGCGAATTATGACAGTGTTCACACATAAAGATCGTGAAGGCAATTCAATAACCACGGCAAACATAAACTGCGACCACTGTTATAGCGCGGCATTCTATAGCGTTATAACAACGATGGCTGTAGGAGATTGGCTACAGCGAACCTATAAATGGCCAGCCTGGTATTTATCCGCCAGTTCTTTTAGCTGGGTCGATAATCCATGCTCGAGGGGAGTAGAGCGGGGGATTGCCATTGTGATACAACGTTGCCACTACGCATGCGTACTTGACTGGGCAGGCTGAAAAAATTGACAAAAAGCAGGACCTAAAAAGAGCTCTTAAGGTAAAAATTCTACCGGATAGTTAATGACGGTTGGCTCACCGGATGACGGGGCAAAAACAAACATTTTTATCCGGCTGATAATGCGCGCTTCCAGGGAGGGGTTGTTAAGGTCACTGGATACAATTTTCACATCCGTCACCTTACCACTCGCAGCGATAGTTAATTGGAATACGATCCTGCCTTTTAACCCTGCATTTTTACGGCGCTCGCGATCATAAAGCGAATAGAGGCTTGATTTGTTTTTATTGAATACAATCGTGATATCGCCAGCCGCACGACCAGCGCCACTACCTTGGGTGGCAGTGGATTTTTCATTTTCGTGGCGCTCGGTTGCTGCTGTGGTCTGCTGTTCGCTATTTCTTTCTTGTAAGTCTGTTTTATTAACATTCCCGGTAAGCTCATCTTCATTTACCTTGTCGGTAGTTGCGACCGGCTTTGCTGATGCAATTACCGATGCATCATACCGGGCCTCGTCGGTATTGGCTTTGTTTTGGCTCACCCGGGCCCTGATATTAGCATCGATATTCCGCGTGTCCGTTAGCTCGTTCATTTCATTTGCAACTGCCAGTAAGCCACTTCGTTTTGCCACGGTACGTGCCCTGACTGTTGCTTCGGAATCTGGTTTTTTGATATCAGGCTTTATTAGCGTTTGTTCGGTTACCGGCACAGCAGGTTTCTTAACATCAGGTAACTTTTCCTTATTTATGTTTTCAACTACTTTTTTTTCTATTTTTGGGATTTCGACAACAGGAAGCTCTTTGCGCTCCAGTACGATTCGCGCCAATTGTGGTGGGAGCTTTTCTTTTTCTATACGCGTCAATTCCGGTAAAGCCATAAATGGAACCGGGATCGCAACAATCAAAAAAAACATCAAAAAAACTACCAGTATTTTTTTAAACCGCTGGTCATCATCGGTTGATATCCAGGGTAACTGCATCATAACAACGGTATCGGCACTCATGTTAGCCTCCCGTTATTGTATTGCTGGTATCTTTATGCAAGATGATAGAGGGGATATTGCAATATTCGACTGCTACACAAGGGGTCATGATGTTCTTCATCATATCGATCACTTACCCTTCAGGTTTGGTCAATCGGTGCTTGGGTAAATTCGACCTTGTTGGCAATTTCAGTTCCATTGAATTCCAAATCCATTTGATCAATAAGGCGCTTGCGGGCAAGCCGATATTCGCTAAGGGTAATGGTGTGTTGATAATATTGACCAACGAGCTGCTTGATTGCGTCGACGTAATTTTTTTCCACAATGATCACCTGTTATGATTTACGCCCGGTTATTGGACTTCACGTAAAACCCGAAAACCGGTTGTTTGATCCGCAGCACCCGTATGTGCCTCCTGGCTTCCGTAATGACATTCTTGCATATCCGTATCATAGGAACCGCCAACCGCCAGATAACCGCCGCCCCGCTGAACTACCCATTCGCGCGCATTACCTAGATGATTGACCACGCCCCAGGAATTTTGTTGACCCAGGGTCGCTTTGTTCAGCGCGTTTCCTTTTTGGATGCCACGCGAATTCAGTTTGCAGTTACGGTTTGGATCTGGTGTATTCGAGTTCGATTTTGCCGCGTATTGCCATTCTTGTATCGTCGGTAACCGATAAGTGCGTCCGGACTTATCTGATAACCATTTAAGATAAGCCGTGGCATTTGCAATAGTAATATTAGTGACAGGTAAACTGGCTTCGCTTACAGCACCAGCTTTACATTGCCCGCTTTGTTTACAGAATTCATTCATTTCATCAACTGAAACTTCAAACTTACCAATAGCAAATGTTTTTAAACCCTCCTTCCCCGGGATAACTACCATTGCCGGCGCTTTGGTTGCACCATTCAATTTATCGCGGCAGCTACTGCCCATTCCACGGGCACCAAATCCGGCCAACGATGCGCTACATGGATCTTTGGCTGCGATAATAATTTTTTCAAGCAGGTTATTGCCATTGAATAAACGTATCGCTTGCCGCTTGATCACTTCTGCCCGGTCAGGAAAAGTAGAGCCGATTTTTTTAATGCATTGAGCCAGGCCGTTAACAATACTGGGCTCTTCTTTGCCATAACGAGTGCTATTTAATGCGCGTAGCTTGGTGATAGCTATTTCAAAATCGCGCATATCGATAGTGCTATTACATGCAAGCTGTTTGTTTACATTGGATAGCGCCGCTTCGAAATCCGAATGTTGCTTTGCCTGGGCCTGGGAAACTTGTAATTGTTGTTGTTTTTCTTTAGCCAGGACCTCTTGTTGGGCCGCCAGTAATTCCTGCTGTTGTTGTTGCTCCAATTCTTTTTGCTTACGTATTTCCAGTGCTGCGGCTATTTTAGCCGCGAGATCGTCCAATAAAGTACGATCATTGGTATACCTGACCGCGTTGGCATGCCATGTTTGTGCCGGCTGTAGGTCATCTTCGCTCAAGGCAGCAGTAATTTTTTGTACATACAAATCAAAAAAAGCGGCTTCCTGCATCACCAGCCATTCATCTGCCCTGCCCAGCATTTGACGCAACTCTTGCACTTCTGTCCACACCTGCGACTCCCATTCGGGCGAGAAACTGGCTTGCGCATATAAATCCGTCAACGCTTTCTTTTTTATTTCCAGCCGCAATTTCTGTTCGATTTCATTGCGAACCTGATCTTCAGATAAGGTTGGCGTTGCCGCTGGTTTGAATTGATAATAAAATCCTGCCGCCCCACCGACCAATAATAATGCGAGCAGGGTATATTTCCAGAGATGACTGGCAGAGCTCGTAAATTCAGTCCAAAAAAGTTCAACTGATTGAGTTCGGTTTTCGCGATCAAATGCCAATGCATGCTCTATCGCTTGCCACTGGCGCTTTTTCATTCCCTGAATTTTTTTTGGTTTCAGCTTTTGACGCTTGGCTTCATCGGCGTGCACGCGATTAAAGGGATGGTCGCCGGTGAACAATTCATATGCAATGCAGCCGAGTGCATAAATATCATCGCGCACGTCCGGATTCTTACCTTCCAACATTTCCAGACTGGCATAAGCAGGCGTTAACGCACCCAGGTTCCCCGCATCAAATACCGTACGGTCATCAACACTTTCTTCGCGATGCTCAACTTTAGCTACGGCTCGGGCGATACCAAAGTCAATAACTTTGGCGATACCTTTATTGTTAACAAAGATATTTCCCGGTTTAAAATCCGAATGGATAATATGTTGTCCGTGCGCATAAACAAGCGCGGCGCACATACCTTCGATGATTTTAATCGCCTCATCCTGCGGTAAACCGACACCTCGGTATTGCGCAATTAATTTATCCAATGGCCTACCATCAAGGTATTCCATTGTCATAAACACAGTATCGCCATCACGGTCAAAGTCATAGACAGTAACAATGTTCGGATGGGCTATACGCTGGGTTTTGCGCGATTCACGCTGTAACGCAATAAAAGCTTCAGGGTGCGCCTTGAATTCGTCGATAAGAACTTTGATCGCTACATAAGGGTCGCGATCCTGCGCCTCTATTTTCAGCAAATCTTTCGCTTTATAAACGACGCCCATGCCTCCGGCACCGAGCAATTCTTCCAACACAAATCGCCCTTTCAATACCGTGTATTTATCAACTGAACCACCGGGCACTGCAGTTCCGGTTTTGGATAATGGCGGATTGGCGGCATTGATACGAGTTTGTTCAACAGGCGGTTCAGCCTGGACGGCTGGTCTGGCACTAACAGGATTTTTTTGCGGGACAAACCGGGTTTTATCGGGATTTTGGCCTATTACCGGTTGTCGCGGTGATTGAACCCGCGTTTTATTATCATCAACTTCCACTTTTTTGGGCTGGGCAAAACGGGTTTTATCATCTTCTGCCTGGCCAGCATTTGAGGGCGCCGGCTTTACTTGTGTTTTTTCGTTTTCGTTTGCATCGCTCATCGTAGGTCTACCGCCACTTAATCTATTCTATCCCTGCATATTAAGCAGCAGACACTCTACCTGGATTGCCCTTGACAACAATCACAGAAACATTATCCCTGGCTCCTGATTCAAGCGCTTTCGCCATGAGTTGGTCGGTACTTTGCTGGACGTCACGGATAGTCATTGATTGTACTATTTCTTCATGGGCCACCGCATTGTAAAGACCATCACTGCATAAAAGAAAGCTGTCGCCCACTTGGGTAGTGAAAAGTGTCATATCAACATTGAGCTGTGCTTCCACACCCACAGCACGGGTAATGACATTGCGATTGGGATGGCTTTCGCTTGCCTCGCGGCTAATCAATCCCAGTTCAATCATTTCCTCTAACTGGCTATGGTCGCGCGATAGCTGCACGAGTTGTTGATTGCGAAAGCGATACAACCGAGAATCACCGACCCATAAGCAGGCACCGATCCTGCCCTTGATCACCATGACCACCACCGTGCTACCCATGGTGCTGCCATCAAACATAATTTGTGCATACTCAAGCATCAACTGGTTAACATCGATCAGGCAATCTTCGATTACATCAACGCAATCACTCAGGGCGGTGCAGTCCTTGACAACGGCAAGGGCGTCGACAATTTTATTGCTCGCGATGTCACCTACCTTATGCCCCCCCATGCCATCGGCAACCGCCCACAGGCCGATATCCGGCTTTGCCAAAACGGCGTCCTCATTGACCGTGCGAACGGTGCCTACGTCCGTTCGCACACCGCTGACCCAGGAAATCGGGCGTCTGTATGTTGTATCTGTCATTAGCGTTACACCGATCACGGGATGCTTTACATCGGGATTGAATGGGATTTAAGGCTATAAGGCTGATGCCAACCTCGGGGGGACCACTGGCCATCCAGCAGCGCAGCTATTCCTCTCAAGGGCGGTAATCCCCGTGTATAGAACAGGCAGGGTTCGACAAGTTGGGAGCCGTAGGCTGTAGCCCAAAGCGAATAACTCACTAAATGCTCTTTGCAAACAGCATCCATTAAAAATGGATAGACGCTATCGAACGGAAACGTATCATTTTGCAAATGGATCAGCGTACCCTGCTTTTCCGGCAGGGCAGTGCCGGATTTATAGGCGGAGTCTACCTCACATTTATGCTGGTTAAGCTCAAGCGCCAGATCATCTATTTGCAATTGGCCGGATAAGGCTTTTAATGCGGCTTGTTCTATCGCTTCGTACCAATCATTTTGCTTGATCAGATCGAACGGGTTGGCACTGGCGGGAAGACGCGCAGCTACCGAAAAAGGAAAGTAACGCCCCACCCTGTCAACGCTGGGCAGCATAATTCCGGCCCAGCAGTTTCCATCAATGATCCCTTCGGATAAGACAAAACGCCAGATCGGACTTGTTAAGTAGACATCCAGCCACGCTTCACCAATCTGCTCTTGTGAACTGCCCACAAAACCTTGCAACCAGGCGTCCCAGGCATTAATGAAATTACTCGGTAAGTTGCGATAGATAAAATCACCATGGGCAGGCAACTTACCAAACAAACCTACAGAATTGGTTGGGTTCATTTAAATTGACTCCGGGCAGCGGAATGATTCAAGCAAATCATTTTTAAACGGATTATGGATACTGGTTGCCCTGCCTTCGTATACTATTTGCCGCGCCGTGCGCGCGGCCCTATCGGCACCAGTGTCATGTGCAAACGTAATTAAATAAATATTCGACTGCGGTGTGGATTGGATCGAGGATGCATCCATCAAACGGAACCACGCCCAGGGGCCGGTAAATACCTTATCAAACTGGGTGCCCGTTAAATCCTCAAAAATTACCCGGATTAGGGCCATGATTGTAGGTCAAACGCTGATCCCCCAGATCAAGCGTAAAAACGGCATCCTCTTTATCCATCGTATAAGGGCGCAGCTCCAAACTAATGCTTGGGGTCTCCGGGTTTTGGCGAAAGAATACATCGCGGATATTAGCCGCACGCTGCAGCTGATTAACCGTGGAGGAGGAAAATCCAATACTGTAACCGTCAACAGTCCGGTTCGCCCAATTACTGCGTTTATCGATAAACGGATCCACAAATTCTTTTACAAACTGGTCCACTGTGCCTTGCGGTTTAAAAAAGCCACTGAAATCCAGCAACGCAAGTTCATCGGTAGCAGCACGGTTAAGCGGATAGCGACCAGACAAACCTTGTGCGTAAGTTTGATAAACACGCGCACGCCATTCTTTATTAACGTATTGATGGGCGGACTGCATGATCACTTGCCAGGCTTCATCCGAGAGTGACGTCAACCAGCGCTGGACAGGTTCAGGTGTGGATTTCGCGTATGCGCGCAAGGCAGTAATCGGATTAGCAGCACCACTTTCATAACGGGCCTTCGCAATCTCAAAGGATTTTTGTTCGACATCGGGAGAGAGCGCAATTTCTTGCACAAATGTTTTCAGCGCTCCCAGCTGTTGCATAGTGGAGGTAATTGGAGCGGGGCCACGCGACGACTGTTTTATCAGGTCATGTAACTCACCAAACCGCTTATCAACAATAGTTCCTTCAACATTGTCAGCCAGGTAATTAACTGCCTTGCCCGCAGCTCCGGTAGTTACTTTATCGGCGGCGGCATCAAGCACCGGCGGAGTGAGTTGGGTATTGGTTTTGGCAACATCCAGAATAGACAGCACAGGCGAATACACCGGATCAACAAAAGTCCCCAGTGCCGTATTTAACTCATGCAGGTTCGCAAAATTGGCAACCTGTAAAGAATTGTGGATGGTCATCCAGGTATTGCTGTAGTCCGCCAAATAAAAACTCTTTACTTGTTCACTGATTGCTTTTACATCGCGATTAATCAGCGCCTGGTTGTCATTGCCTCCAAGTACCCACTCTTCATCAATTACATCACCAAACAATGGCGAGTCGGGCGAAAGATCCAGATTTTGATAACCCTGGATAGTAAACAGTACCGGGATTGTTAGTGCAGCCTGATTTGCGCTGTCCATCTTGAAAGTGGTGCGTACCGATTCACCATAAAAATTAAGTACATTAACCATTTGATTGTATTGCGGATCAGATTTAATACGGCCATAAATCCGTTGGGCAACCGGGATACGCAATAAAGTTGCACGTGTTTGTGCAACTAGGGATGCATTTAATTCCGATTGGGGAATATCGTTCAGGAGCAAGGCATTGAAGTGATTTTGTAGTTCAGCGCGCCGTGCGGCATCATTGCTGTATTGCTTGTCCCAATGAGTTTCAAACCAGGTTTTCAAGCGCGACTTGTCCATATGCTCAATTGCATTGAACATCACGTAAATACGGAAAGTCTGGTATAGATCGCCTTCGGGATCGCCTTGCTGGATGACTCGCTCCAGGGTGCGCAATAGTTGCGGCAAAAAAACGGTTGTCAGTTTGTGTCGATATAAATCGTCGGCTTCTTTATCAACACGTCCGTCATATAAACCCATTCCGTTTAACCAGGGGTGCGCTTCTTTGTCATAGACACTACTTGCTTTGGCAAGCGCATTAAGCGCAGGCAGTGCAGCACTGGCATCCGGATTCCAGCCACCGATTTTTTGCTCTTCTGTTTTGAAAGTTGCTATTTGTTCTTTTACTTCACCCATATACAAACTATTACGGGTAACACTGCCACTCCAGAGCAATACTATTAACAGTGTTACTGCTGCGATACCGGCATAGGCTGCATTTTGCGACCAGCGGATCACGCGCTCATAGCGCATATTAGTACCGACCAGTTCCGATTCAGGAAAGATAACTTCGCGAAATAACCGGGCGATAAAAAAACTTTTCCCACGCTGGCTTGATGTCTGGACCGCATCCCGCGCAAAGCCAAAGTTGGCTGACACCGACGTCATCAAACGGTCAATGGGTGTGCCATCCTGGGTTCCGCTGGAGAAATACACGCCGCGCAAGTAAGGCTGGAATTGAAAACGATTTTGGGCAAAGGTGCGCTTAACAAAGGTTTCTGCAATTTGATATAAATTTTCCATTTGCAATGGAAAGCTTTCAATTGCAGCACAGCGTTTGACATCGCGCTCTTGCTGCATCCGCCACACTACACGGTCATGCAACCTGCGCGATAATTTAGTCAATTCATGCCCTAAAAAATCAAAATCGGGACTTTGGGTTGGCTTAGGTGCATTAGGCAGGGAAACACCCCAGACTTGTTCCCGCTCTTCTTTGCCCAAGTCTTCAAAGAACTCACTAAAACCGGATACCAGATCCGATTTGGTGAAAAGAAGATAAACTGGAAAACGAATCTCCAGTTTTTCCATTAACTCATCCAGACGGGTGCGGATTGTTTTGGAATGTAATAACCGCTCCTCTTCCGTCTGGATCAATAAATCCTGCAAGCTGATGGCAACGATCACACCATTAACCGGACGACGGCGGCGATTGCGCTTCAGTAAGGTTAGAAAGCCTTCCCATGCCGAGCTATCAACTACTTTATGGCTATCTTGCGTGGTGTAACGCCCGGCGGTGTCGATCAACACCGCCTCATTGGTAAACCACCAATCGCAATTACGTGTACCACCAACCCCCTGTAAAGCCCCCTTGCCAAATTGTTCAGCGAGTGGGAACTCCAGCCCTGAATTTACTAACGCAGTTGTTTTACCAGAACCAGGAGGCCCGACGATGATGTACCAGGGTAATTGGTAAAGCGCTTTTTTCTTGCCCCTGCCGCTAAACTTTAATTTATTCAGCGTATCCAATGCCTGGCGAAAACGATCATTAATCTGTGCTATTTCATCGGCCGCTTGTTCTGATGCAGAATCGGATTGCACATAGGCATTGTTTTGTTGCAAATCAGCAACCAGGGTTTTATTGCTGCGATTAGTCATCATCTGCAGACGTAAATTATTTAATCCCCAGAGAATAGCGGCGGCCATGATAACCAGCAGGCGAGTAACGGGGCTTGCCAGTGGTGCTTCATTATTTTCCCCAAATTTAATATGGGGTCCGGCAAACCAGACCAACAATGCCACCAGCAATAATCCAATCATTGAGATCACTATCGGGTGGGTAAAAAAACGACCAATTTTATTCATACGATCCTGAGTCTTAATCAATTGTGCCTTGGCACTTAGTCTATTTACACCGGGTCAAATGCCGACATGTTAAACGGTTGCAAATCACCGGTTTGGGGAAACCTTTATTTATTTTTTTCTTCCACCACAAGGCCTGCAATTTCATCTGCGACAGGATTGGAGGATGCATAAAGCCAATAGCGCAATCCCGAATAACTGAAGAATAAAATTGTCACCATCAGCGCAACCACCACCCAAAGAGGGACATATTCAGTTAATGGGTTACGGGTGCGTCCAAGGCCGCTCCAGGATGGCGATAAAGTTCGCTCATAATCTCCGCGCTGGCGACGAATAATAGAAAATAATTCTTCGCGCACTTGATCAAGAGCTTCTTTGCCACGGTTCATAAACCTGTATCTGCCTTCAAAGCCAAGGCTCAAACAAATATAGAACAGCTCAATAACCTCGAGGTTTTCCGATGGCGACTGGCGCAGTCGGTCCAGAATCAAAAAAGACTTTTCGCCGCCCGAGGTTTCGCCGTGAAAAACGCTCAGTAAAGTGCGTTGGGCCCATGCGCTTTCAGTGCCCCAGGGAGTATTCAATACCGCTTCATCTAACACTGAACACATCAAATAACGCACGGACAGCTGCACTTCCTGCTTCAGCCCCAAGTCACGCAGCTGAGCTTCCAGTGCTTTAATTTCATTGACCAATCGCTGATGCAATCCACCCACATCAGGATGACTTACAGAGCTACGCGTTTTAGCAAATACTGCAATCAACGTAGAGGCCGCTTTGACTATCGGATTCAAGCCATGATTGGCCTTAAAATTAGCCGCATTTGGATCAATCGGCGCGCGCCCGCTGCCAGGTGTTGAGTAATGCGCGGCTTGTGGTTGCACCTGCGCAGGAATTTCGCGCGCATCAATCCCCACATTTCTACCGCCCGGTGTAGGGCGCATGCTGGTCCGATCACCACCAGGCATAGGCTGCTTAAAAACAGTTTTATCTGAATCGTCCGTAGACATAGAGCACTCCCTGTATCACAGGTTGGTTAGTAGCAAAGAGGGATTGGATTGGTATCCAAAATTCAAACATCTAATGTGGTGCGTACAACCGACTATTGGCGGATGGCCCAAAACTCAATTTCAATTCCCGGGAAATCACCACCTAAATGCAGCGCGAAACCACCCGATTGCGCAAGCTCTTTCCAAAACTCGCTGTGCCTGTCCAATTCAAAATAGGTATATCCTGAACGGAATGGAATTTGTCGGGGTGCAACCGGCAACGGCCGAAGCGTAATGCCTGGCATTGCTGCATTCACAAGCTCCCTGATCCGCTCAACCGGGCCGATCTTGATTTGTGCTGGCAGGCGCGAACGAACCATCTCTTCTTTCATATCGGCACGAACCGCCAAAACAAAGCTGGCAGTTTTAAGTAGTGATCGATCAGCAATTTCGGAAACACGGATACCGTATTTTTTCTCAACTAACTGCAGTGATATTGCGGTCTGTTCATACACCATGGAAAGATATTCACGCAGCGCTGATAACACCGGGGTAAATGTTTGCTGCAAATTATCATGTAGATACATGGGGAAAACCGGGGGACGCTTTGTCTTCGCAACAAAGGTTGCCAGCTCTCCGGCGAGCTGCAATAAAACGGCAAACAATTCTGTAGGATGGAGCCCTTTCAGGGAGGCTAGATGATTGACGAAAGGCTCGGCGCGGTTTACCAGCTGCAATAACATATAATCAGCAATTTCCGCCGTACCACCACGGCGCGCATCGGCCAAACGGCCGGCAATTGATTCACCGCGGTGATGCAATAGCCCACCCAGTTCGGTAACGAAACTACTGAGCTTTGGCACTGCGCGACAATCAAGGCAAGTTGCCAGAAATTGATCATCGAGGATAATATTTTTATCTTCGCGCGCTTCTGAAATCCGCATCAGCGCAATGCATGCGTAACCACTTAAATCATCGCTATCCAACATTAAGCGCAACCGTAATTTGGCAATGGCTAATGTGTGATCCTCGCCACCCTCCTGGGTAACATCGCGCACCGGTAACTCAGTCGGATAGTATCTCGCCAATCCATGGTTATTATCTTTCGATAAAACATCAACAGCACCGGGACGCTTTACCGGAACGGCCAAATAAACAAGTGTATTGTGCAATCCGACCGGTACATCAATTACCGAGGGCGATTCATCCGTTGTTGGAAAATTGAATGGTGTTCCGTCAGGAAATATCCCGCTTGCCTTGATCAGGGAAATCTTGCCCAGCTTCAACAGCTGGTGATCTATTTCAAAATCCTGTATTCCCCAGGCATTGCTGCCATAGGCAATACACTTGCGATCTATATAACGCTCTATATATCGGTCCTGTTGCTGAAAATGCTGGGGATTGAGAAACATTCCCTCTGACCATACCACTTTACTATCTAACGACATACGAATCCCACCGAATCATGAGGCAGCAACGCCCGGAAAATTATTTTTTTACCAGCGCAATAGTTCTGCCGGAAATTTTTATGGTCGCTTTATTTTTTATTACATTATTTTCAGTGACCGGAAATATAACTTTATAGGTGGAGCCTGGGTATTGGGAAAATTCTGCATACACCGCAATCATCTTAGCGCCCGGCTCAAGCACAAAACTTTCCGTCCGCCCGACACCAGGCAAGAGCGGCTTCAGCACTTGTTTGCTGACAATATCCCCACCAAAGATTTCAGTATCGCGCTCATAAATATCAATAAAATCTGCCTTATCAAACGCCGTTGCAGATTTTAATTGGTAAAAACGAACGAATACGGGTGAGGGGCGGGAGGAATCGTCAGGATTGATATCCGAGGCTACTTCAAATGTGAGCTTCAAATCGGTATCAAGATTCAAAACACCGCCAACACGACTCTTGGAAGAACTGCAACCCGCCATAAAGATCGACATGCTTAAAAATAAAAAAGCAACAGCTGAACGAATGATAATAGTAATTACCGAGGTAGATAAAATGGGTTTATTGCGCTGCATTATTGTTGATCCTTTTTTCGTGCTGCCGCAAGGCGGCGTAATTGATCTTCATAGGCGCTAACAAAATCGCTGCCAAATAAGTGCTGAAATGAGGACTCTATATTATCGACAAAACCGGAATAATATTCTGTATAACTGCTCCAGTATTTTGCTTTTTGCATTCCTGGAATCATGCCTGCGCGGCCCTGTTTATTAAAACTTTTTTCCAGGTTTTCAGGGTTAAACCGTTCCATCATAGACTCAAACCCCTGCCGGATGCCGCCGATCATTGCGATCTGGTGCTCTGCGATTTCCTGGAAGCCCTCTTTAAAGGCTTCTATCGGTTTTTTATAGGCATTGGATTTTTTCACAAACATATTTTCCAGTGCATCATCGACACTTACCGAGAACTTCAAAGGATTGTTTTCCACCGGCTGGATAGTGGTAACGTTCATACGGAATTCATTTTTAATACTGGTGCGCGAGCGTAAAACTCCCATCATACCTTCAGTGATTTCACGCATTAACTGACCAGTCATTGCCGTAATCTCGGCAACATCCGTATCTGATAACCGTGCAGGGTCCAACCCCATAGCCTCGATAAGTGAATAATCAGGGCGAGAAGCTGCGGGCTGATTCACCGCTGCAACGAGACCAGGTTTTTCCGCAGTAGCCGCAGCAAGTGCAACGGGCGGGACTGCTACCGGAGGCTCAGGTATTTTCGTTACAGTTTCACTAGCGGCAATGCGTTCGGCAAGCGGTTGTCGGTCACCACGCGGTTTCGGCACCGCGATATTGGCAACAGGCCTGACCGGGACAGCTTGGGGGGTAGATGCATATGGCGGGGAGTCCACCCGTTGATCACCAAATGATTTCACCCCCGGATCAGAAAAATCATCTTCCCAATCCTCAGGAATCAGATTCTCCCTGGACACGTCGGGCCAGGTCATAGCCTGATCCATACTTTGCGAAAGATCTACCTGCGCAAACTCCTGCTGAACGCGCGGCGCTGCATTGCCGAAAATATCATCGATCGAGGTATTGGCGATGGGCGAAATTTCACCTATAAAACCGGAGCGTGATTCCGGAACTTTAGCGGCCTTGTCCCAAATAGCCAGAGGATCAAGCGGCTGGTCAAAAATAGGGGCGCCATCAGCGATAGGATCAAATGGATTATCAAAGAGGTTAGCGCTGGGGGAATGAATCGGGAAAAGAGCTCCATGATTATCAAATGGGGAATCCATTGGCGGGGCATCGGACATAGCTACAGAAAAACGATAATCCCCGATTTCAAAAATATCGCCATTATTCAAACGGGATTTAACACCTCTGCCTATTGGCTCGGGAGAGCCATTGAGGAAAGTGCCATTGGTACTTCTATCGACAAGATAGTAACCATCTGCAACCCAGATAATTTCACAGTGGCAGGAAGATAAAAACTTTTCGGGATCAGGCAATTGCCAGCTATTGGTAGTTGCCCTGCCAAAGGTACCGCCCTGTTCATTGAATAAATGACTGGTTCTGGATACAGAAACGCCTCCCGGTGTTTTTACTAAGGTAACCTGTAACGCCATTTGACTTTCACCCTTAACGATCCATCCGGAGCAATGCATATGGAGTAATGCATAATTTCAATAGGTTATGATACGTTTAATCAGTTTTGCATGCTGCATCACATGAGCATTTATCATAAATGTGAATGGTATCATGGCATTAAAACCACATACCACCGCCAGAATTGTGACGTAATTCGCCCTGTTGATTATAACTTTTTATGCCAGTTCTTAATTTATCACCTTGATTGTGCTAGCGTGACCAGTCTTGAACTCAAGGTGCGGAACTATCGCAAAGTAATAACGCAAAAGATAGGGTTCTCAAGGCTGCGTTAACAGGAACCTTCAACACCTTTGTTGGTAAAACCTAGAAAAGGGATATGTACTTAATGGCATCACCGCCTGTATTAGACTTCGCCAGCCTCCTGGCCCCCATCTCACCTGAACATCCAACCGGAATAGATTTGCGGCTGGACGCTTCACCATTGTCGAGCTATCAAACCATCAAGACCGCTCGCTACGCCGCCCGCGATGCAGAAAAAAACAATCTGTACAAAGAATCCAACGGCGAAGCTGACGAACATTGGCGGAAAATACTTTCCCTGGCCCCAGGACTATTGATACGCGAGAGCAAGGACCTCGAAGTAGCCACATGGCTAACTGAAGCATTGATCCGTCGCAACGGTTTTCAAGGTATTAAAGATGCCTTTGCGTTAATTGAAGGATTGATAGAAAACTTTTGGGATCAACTCTATCCTTTACCTGATGAAGAGGATGGGATTGAAACACGTGTTTCCCCCCTCGCAGGCCTTAATGGCACGGCAAATGAGGGGGTGTTGATCGCACCAATCAGAAGAGTCCCACTCACCGAAGGCTATTCACCTGGCCCGTTTGCTTACTGGCAATACCAGCAGGCTGTTGAGCTGGAGCGAACTACTAATGATGACGCGCGCAACAGTAAAGCTGAAAAATTGGGTTTTAC
>JAJQJO010000139.1 GCA_021323495.1 Cellvibrio sp.
CTTGCAATCTTACGTGATGGCATTTAAAGCATTTTTAATATAATTATATGTGATAAAAAAAATGTGTTTTGATTGGAAATCATACATATATCTCTTTGCTTCGAAAAAAGTTCGTCTATAATCCGTATTAGCTGAGTGTAGCTTGATTGAATCATGGATGAGTTTGGTGGCTTGGCAGATTTTATTTTTTAGCCAAGGAAAAACAACACTCCTTATTAATTCACGATGCCTTTAACTGGCAAAGGAGCCGCTTGGATGATCCAATTACAGCGAATTTACCGTAACAGCGAACACTTTTCCGAAAATTCATTCGAAGGGTCCGGGGTTAGATCCTATGAAGAATATCTTGCTATGGCTGATATACCCAAATACGAAGGTGTATCTGGCCGGGTGATTGATTCCCTAAGGCAAAGGGTTGGTCGTGAAGCACTTTCTATTGATCGAATCGCTGAAGATCTGAAACTTTCCAAAAGAACGCTACAGAGACGCTTGCAACAACAGGGCGCAAATTTTGCACAACTGCGGGATGTGCTTCGATTTCAATATGCAATTAAGTATTTAATTGATGAACATATGAGCGTTGATACCGTTTCAAAAGCATTGGACTTCTCGGATCGTACTAGTTTCACTAACGCTTTCAAGCGGTGGACCAGTTTATCCCCCAGTGTGTTTAGAAAATTATTCCGCGACTACGCCTAGCTTCGTTTCTTATTCGATGTGCCTCGGGTTGAGGGGCGCTAATTGCCTGCTTCTTTCAAAACAGGTAGAGTTAGCGCTTTTTATTCTACGAGGTTAGTTTCATGAGTTTCTTTATAGCATCCGCAATGGCTCAGGCTCAAACGGCACCAGCTCCACAGAGTAATCCAATGATTACTTTATTGATGTTTGGTGGCATGTTCCTGTTCATGTATCTGCTGATTATTCGTCCTCAACGTAAGCGTCAAAAAGAACACCAAAACCTGGTGGCCGCTTTATCCAAGGGTGATGAGGTGATAATGACCAGTGGTATGCTGGGTAAGATTCTCAAAGTTGACGATAATTATGTAGTTATCGAAACTGGCAACAACATTGAACTCAAATTCCAGAAAGTAGCTGTGCATGCGGTATTGCCAAAGGGTACCATCAAATCTATCGATGCTGCTTAACGAGTTAAAAAAATAAAAAGGGGCTTAGGCCCCTTTTTTATTTCTTCTAAATATCAAAATTAATAATTCATCCGGAGTTCTCATGGAGCTTATCCATAGTTATGTTGCCTGGTTAAACGGGGTTGTATGGGGTGTTCCCATGCTGATACTGATTCTGGGCACTGGCTTGTTTTTAATGGTGGCGCTAAGAGGAATGCCATTGCTGCGGATTGTGATGGGTTTCCGCTTGATGTGGGGTGGGAGGAGGAAAGGGGATGCGTCCACTGGAGATGTGAGTCCTTTCCAAGCGTTAATGACCTGCCTCTCCGCCACCGTGGGCACAGGCAATATTGCTGGCGTTGCCACTGCAATCTTTTTGGGTGGGCCGGGCGCATTGTTTTGGATGTGGTGTACAGCGCTTGTGGGTATGGCTACAAAATATTCTGAGATAGTGCTCGCAGTTCATTATCGTGAGAAGGATGAGCGTGGCGAATATATCGGCGGCCCAATGTATGCCATTAAAAACGGTTTGAGTAAATCCTGGGCCTGGTTAGGATTTGCTTTTGCAATTTTTGGTGGGTTGGCCGGATTTGGAATCGGTAACATGGTGCAATCTAACAGCATGGCTGAAGTCATGGAGTCATCATTTCATATTGAGCGTTGGGTTACAGGTTTGGTTACGACAGTGATAGTCGCGTTAGTTATTCTGGGAGGGATTAAGCGAATTGCAAGAGTTTCTGCATCCCTGGTTCCCTTTATGTGTGTGGGTTATATGCTCATGTCACTGGTTGTGTTGGGTATATATATAGACCGCATCCCGGCCGCCTTTACATTGATATTCACCCATGCATTTACACCTTCTGCTGCAACGGGTGGATTTGCTGGTGCCGCAGTCATGATGGCAATGCAGTACGGTGTTGCACGGGGAATATTTTCTAATGAAGCGGGCTTGGGGACGGCTGGTATTGCCCAAGCTGCTGGTACTACTAATAGCCCGGTTCGTTCTGGTTTGATCGGTATGATAGGTACATTTATCGATACCATCGTTATATGCAGCATGACTGGACTTACGATTATCTGCTCAGGTGTATGGACGAGTGGTGCAAAAGGAGCGAGTTTATCAGCGGCTGCTTTTGAGTCTGCATTACCCGGCGCAGGTGCCTACCTGTTGGCGATAGCCCTGTTAGTCTTTACCTTTACCACCATTTTAGGTTGGAGTTATTACGGTGAAAAATGTTGGATCTATTTAGCCGGCCGTAAAACTGTATTGCCATTCCGCATTCTCTGGGTGTTAGCTGTATTTGGTGGGGCTGTGTTTCAATTGGACTTTGTTTGGTTGCTTGCAGATACGCTAAATGCGCTTATGGCGATTCCCAATTTGGTTGCTTTGTTATTGCTGAGTCCTGTGGTCATAAAATTAACTAAAGACTATTTCGATAAGACCACATCTTAATACAGGAGCACTATAAATAATTACAAGCAATTTGTCGGGCGTGGTAGGCCAGCAATCTTGCTCGCAATTTTTGCGGGGCTGGGAGGGAAAAGCTGCAGTAAATAAATGCTTTTCCCTTTTTCCGGGCCGAGTTTTTTTTCGGCGTATTTCACCAATGCACGCATTGCTGGTGAAATTTCAAATTCACGATAAAACTCCTGCAAAAGATTAATAATTTCCCAGTGAGCAATGGTGAGTAAAATATTTTCCTGGATTGCTAATGCATCGGCTACTTCTTTATTCCAATCGCTGAGATTGATTAAATAGCCATCTTTGTCTAGTGCAATATCGCGCTCAGGATTATGAAGTAGCATATCAATACCAACTTTGAACACAGCGATGATCAAGTGTCAATTGGACGAATGTGTTGTAATCAATTAGTTTGATATCCGGAGCTACTTTTTCTTCCAGTCCTCGCGCTTTGATATCATTGACCAATGCAAAAACATTAGCTCCATGTTTGATAAGTATTTGTAATTCTTGTGCTCCAGGGGCTGAGATTAGAGCTCCAAATACACCGTCTTCCAAAAGCAAAATTCCATCGTTCATTGCACATACTTTCAGGCAAGAAGAAAGTGCATTGTGTGCATAAGGCGATTTATTAATCGTGTGAAGTGTACTCATGTTAAAAACTCAGGAGTTGATCCTGTTGGCTTAGTAAGTGTCCTACATCAATACTATTTAATAATTGCAAGTCATCAAGGATAAGTTCATTGGTTGTTATTGTTCTGTTGTCCAAAGATTCCTGGTGCACATAAATTTTCTCTATTCCATACAGCGCTAATGCAGATAGCATAGAATCGATATTTTTTTGGTTAATGTATTTACCTTGGTGATCTTTTAGTAGCTGAAAAACGCCATCATCCATAAACAAAATTCCTATATCCTGATCGTAAATCGCAGCGGCCAATGCGACATCTATTGCCTCCCTGGCTGTGCTGCTGCCATAAGGAGCATGTCGGCTAACCAGTAAAATTTTTTTGCTCATTCTAGTAACCGAAACTTATTAATTTATCTGATACAGCAGCGGCCTCGACTAGCTGCCCCAAACCACTGATTGTGAACTCTTCTGCGCAGTTGTGTGATGCTTTATCGTAGCGCTTTGCTTCACCTTCGTTAAGTATTCCGCGTCTCAACGCCGCTGCTATGCAGACTACAAGATCAAGTTGATAATCTTTAGCGAGTTGTTGCCAGGCTTTTTGTAAATCAAATTCATCTTGCGGTGGTGCTGCCAGGTTGGTGGCATTGTGTACTCCATCCTGATAAAAAAATACCCGATGTAAACTGTGTCCCTGGCTTAGTAACGCTACAGCAAATTGATAAGCTGTATAGCTCGCTTGTGATGAGTAGGGGGCGGAATAAATAGCCAGTGAAAAAATCATAATTGAAGCGTGGTCCAAAAAATAAGGCTCCGCAAAGGGAGCCTTGGATGTTCTTTTGTCGCTATTACTCGTCGCTAGTGACACCAAGCAAGTGTAATAAGCTCGTAAAAAGATTGACGATTGACAGAAACAAGCTAGTGGTTGCCATAATATAGTTTGTTTCACCACCGTGGATAATTTCACTAGTTTGATAGAGTATCAAAGCAGACATTAATAAAACGATACCTGCAGAAAATGCTAATTGCATACCGGAAAATTGGTAGCCAAACAAAGATGCGCCTAATAAAAACAACATTATGGCAAGCATAACCATCATTCCGACAGCTACAAATCCACCAAGGAAATTAAAATTTTTGCGCGTCGTCAGTACGTAAGCTGAAAGCCCAACAAACACCAAGGCAGTGCCTCCGAGGGCTTGCATGATAATTGCGGAGCCATTCGCCATGCTGAGATATTTATTAAGGATTGGTCCGAGGCCGGCGCCAATTAAACCTGTGAATGCAAATACCACTAATAGGCCAGTGGCTGAGTTGGCGGTACGGGGCAATACAAACCAGATAAGAGCCATTGCAATCAGGCTCATGATCAAACCGGTACCGTGTCCAATGCCGATGGCCATAGCCGTTCCGGCGGCCAGAGCGCTAAATGCGAGAGTTAATCCAAGCAGCATATAAGTATTCCGCAATACTTTGCTGGTCTCCGTTTGGCTCAGGGGTTGGGCTGTCTGAGTGTTGTATAGTTCTTGCATAAAACCCTCCATTAATAATTCGGTAATTGCTAGCTATCTTGGGGTGATAATACAAATATGCAACCACAAAGCCAAGTTATTATGTGGATTAGTAGAGCCAGGTTAATGATCTTCGCATATTTGACCAATATAACGGTTGCCATTGAGCATTTTAAAAATTCTAAAATAAAAAAGGCGCTAGATTTCTCTAGCGCCTTTTAATTTGGCGGAAGGGCAGGGATTTGAACCCTGGGTAGGCTCGCACCTACGCCGGTTTTCAAGACCGGTGCATTAAACCACTCTGCCACCCTTCCGAGTGCCGCAAATTATACATAGCTT
Source organism: Cellvibrio sp. (assembly GCA_021323495.1). GTDB lineage: Bacteria > Pseudomonadota > Gammaproteobacteria > Pseudomonadales > Cellvibrionaceae > Cellvibrio. The sequence goes on from JAJQJO010000139.1 coordinate 5,065, forward strand.
TTTTTATTGGGCAAGTGAAAAACACGGTTTTTATAGCCAAATAATGCATGCAAATTTTTAAGACCTTAAGTGTTGATTATAAAAAAGCCGAATTGTTTCCAATTCGGCCTTTTTGCTTTTCTAGTGCTTGAAGCGCTTATTCATTAGTGTTGCGCTTATTCAGCCGAGGGTCGTTTGACGGTCTGGTTAGGGGGCGCGGATTGTGGTCAACGCTCGGCGGTAAGCTGGTGTCCAACGCACGTGATGCCTGGCTTTCGATAGTTTCGGTAATAATACTTACTTTGCTAACGGGCTTGGGTGCTTTACGTGGATCGTTGCTTGCTCTAGGCGGTGCGATGTTGACTTCGGTAATGGTTTTCCTTTCAGGAGTTTCAATTGCTACATCCGTAGGAGCCAGTTGAGTAACAGGTGCCTCAATAATGGCAAGGTCGATTTTCGGCTCAGCGGTTGCAGCAACTTCTGTAGTTTCAGGTATTGGATCTATCTCGGCAATTTCGTGAGTGGATTGCGTTTGTAATTGTGCGGGTTCGGCCAATGTATCAATAGTGGCTCCAACAGTTTGCACCTGATCTTCTGCAGTTTTGTCATTCGGCGTAACTTTGGCAACTTGGGCTTGTTGGGCGTGCTCTGCTATGGCAGCAGAAATTTGTTGCGCCAGTTGAGCTGATTCGCTCAATACCTTGGGTTCATCATCTGTAGTAAGCGCAACGCCTTCTTTTTCCGGGATATCCAGAACAGTGTTCTCGCCTTCTATGCCACCGTCACTGCGCGTGCGGCGGCGTTGTTGTGAGCGTGTACGACGACCGGCAGGACGCTTGGATGGTCGTTGGTCATCCCCATCATCTTGAGCTGCGGTATCTACCACTACTGCATCGACGATAAGTGCTGCTGGCTCGTCTTTGACTGCCTGGCGGCGATTGTTGTCTCGCTCATTGCGTTGGTTGCGATTGCGCGGTTGACGCGGTTCATCATCAGCCACTTGTGTGTCGCGTGGTTGTTGATCGCGCTGTTGATCGCGGTTATTGCGGGGTCTACGTTGTTGTTCATTGTTGTCGCGCGAGAAGTTATCCCGTTTTTCGCCATCTCTGCCGCTTTCGCGCTTATCCTGTTCGCGAGCTACTTTGACTTCACCTGCTGGCCGATGATCGAGGTTGTCGATGATTTCACGATCTTCTTTGCGATCTTTGTCGCGACGGTTGTTACGGCCATCGCGACGGTTGTTGCGACCTGTGCTTCGGCGACTATCGCGTTTTTGTTCGCGTTTGCCTTTGCTGTCATCGCTTTTTTCGCCGCCAAAAATACTGCTAATTGAGCCAAGCAGCCGGGATAGCAGACCTGGTTTTTTAACTGGTTCTGGCGCGGGTTGGCTTGGACTGCTTGGTTGCACTAACGGCTTGGGGGCGTTAAAGGGTTTTGCTTTGAAGTCCTCCTCGTCAGCCTTGGCTTCGTCGGTATGTGCAACGATTTTGTAGCTTGTTTCCAGGGTGCCTTCATCATCGTCGCGCAAGCGCTGGACTTCGAAATGTGGGGTCATTAATTCGGCGCTGGGGACAATTACAACGCGAGTATTATTGCGCGATTCAATGCTGGAAATTGTTTTTCGTTTTTCATTTAAAAGATAAGTGGCTACAGACACTGGGCAAATTGCACGAATTTCCGCACTGCGCTCTTTTTGCGCTTCATCTTCAACAAGGCGCAGGATAGATAATGCCAAAGAGCGGGTGCCACGAATGGTACCAACTCCGTCGCAGCGCGGGCAAATTTTCGAATGGGTTTCACCCAGCGAAGGACGCAAGCGTTGGCGTGACATTTCCATTAAGCCGAAACGGGAAATGCGGCCAATTTGTACGCGTGCCCTGTCCATCATCAATGCATCGCGTACACGGTTTTCAACTTCACGTTGGTTGCGCACGGGTTGCATATCAATAAAATCGATAACTATCAGGCCGCCCATGTCGCGCAAACGCAATTGACGTGCAATTTCGTCGGCTGCTTCCAGGTTGGTTTGCAACGCTGTCTCTTCAATATCCCCGCCTTTGGTGGCGCGTGAAGAGTTGATATCAATCGCCACCAATGCTTCGGTAACATCGATAACAATGGAGCCACCGGAGGGTAATTTAACTTCGCGTTGAAAGGCGGTTTCTATCTGGGATTCGATTTGATAGCGATTGAATAGGGGGATGTCGTCTTGATATAGCTTCACCTTACTGCGGTAGTTCGGCATTACTTGCTGGATAAATCCAGCAGCCAAGTCGAAGGCTTCTTTGTTATCAACAATCACCTCGCCTACATCTTGACGCAGGTAATCGCGGATTGCCCGGATGATAACGTTGCTCTCCTGAAACAGGAATGCGGGGGCGGTGGCGCTTTTGGCGGCGGTTGCAATTGAATCCCAAAGTTGCAAAAGGTAATTCAGATCCCATTGCAATTCTTCTGCGCTGCGACCAACACCAGCAGTGCGAATAATTACTCCCATGCCATTGGGCACTTCAACTTCACCGAGAGCATCTTTTAATTCCGCGCGATCCTCACCTTCGATGCGACGGGAGATTCCTCCGGCTCTTGGGTTGTTGGGCATCAATACCAGATAGCGACCAGCGAGGCTGATAAAAGTAGTGAGAGCGGCACCTTTGTTGCCACGTTCCTCTTTATCGATTTGAACAATAACTTCTGTTCCTTCCTTCAGCACATCTTTAATTTTGATGCGGCCATCGGAGTCACCAGAATTTTTGGTGAAATATTCGCGGGAGATTTCTTTTAGCGGAAGAAAGCCGTGACGCTCTGCGCCATAGTCAACAAATGCTGCTTCAAGGCTTGGCTCAACGCGAGTAATGCGGCCTTTATAAATGTTGGATTTTTTTTGTTCGCGGTTGCGATTTTCAATGTCCAGATCGTAAAGCCATTGTCCATCGACCAGAGCTACGCGCAACTCTTCGGGTTGAGTTGCATTGATGAGCATTCTTTTCATGTGTTACCTAATTGTCTGTAGGCGTTTGGCTAACGCGACAATCAAGGTCAACCCGGAGATGTTTTGCGCAACCTTGTGGACTAATGCGCTACCGGTTAATAACAGGCTCGCACTAGCGGTTGGTGGGGGTTACTTGTTGGCTTACACAGTCTGTTCGCTTTGCAGCGACTGCGATAAACCAGCCTTTAATAACCAAATAGCCCATTTGGCTCATTTAACGTACACCGGGGTGTCCGGCTTCCTATTTGTAGTGCTTGTTTTCGTGCTCGGTCAAGGTGGTGTTCCATCCTATTGCGATCGGGTTGTTCATTCATTTATCTCGGTTGACCGAATGCGTCCTGAAGATAATCGATCTTCATTTAAACTTCTCGATCAGGCGGTTAGCTTTAGTAGTTAAACCACAAGATTAAATCTGCAACCTGCAAAATTAGCTTCAGATAAGGCTTTGCATCGCTAGTTATCTGGAATTTACAAATAGAGCTTTCTTGAGCTCAGCAAAACAAAAACAGTGTTAACAATGAGTGCAACGTTGGTTGACGCAATTGTTAGGGTAGTTGGCGAGCTTGGCTCGCGTTCTACCATTGTCAGTGTCATCAAGAGCGGGTGTTTCATACGTTTGTTGTGTATTCAGGCCAGCGCTCTTGCTGTCAGCGGTATTTCCTAATGATGCGCCTGTCTTTTGCGCGCTATCCGGAAACCAGCCTGTATCAGCCGCCTGAATATAGCAGCTCTCCCCAGATGCGGCAATGAAATCAGTGATTTACATATTTTTTTT
>JAJQJO010000140.1 GCA_021323495.1 Cellvibrio sp.
GCAGTGATTGACCGATTTCTATTAATGGCGCTGCTCTACCGGCTGCGCTCTTGAAGGGGTGCGTATTATTCCCGTTTATGTGTCAAAAAAACAGCCGAGGCGAGAAAACTTCTGGCTATTTTGATGATTGTTTTGCTTAATTCGAGGTGCGGGCTTGTTGGATTTTGCGCTTGCGGCGGTGATTCGGCTTCGCTTGCTGCCCCAGCGCCCAATCGATATGTTCTTGCACTAACGCAGATGTTAGTTCCCGCTTTTCTTGCAATGCAATAACAATGCGTTCGTCACTGGGCGCATTACCCAAGCCCACCGCCAGATTCCGCAGCCATCCCTCATAGCCAATCCGGCGGATGGCCGAGCCTTCGGTGCGGGTTAAAAATTCTTCTTCGGTCCAATTGAATAGCGTAACCAGATCGCTATCGGCCAAGCCGTGGCGCGGTAAAAAATCGGTCTCGCCGGTGAATTGTGCATATTTATTCCAGGGGCAGATCGCCTGGCAATCGTCGCAACCGAATACACGGTTACCCATGGGCTCGCGGAATTCCTCGGGAATACTGCCTTTGTTTTCGATAGTGAGGTAGGAGATGCAGCGGCGTGCGTCCAGTTCGTAGGGGCGTGGGAAGGCATCGGTAGGGCAGACTTTTAAACAGGCGGTGCATTCTCCGCATTGATTTGGCTGGTCGGGCTCGTCAATAGGCAGCGGAACGAAGGTAAAAATCTCGCCGAGGAAGAACCAACTACCTGCTTCACTGTTGAGGACTAACGTGTGCTTTCCCGTCCAGCCCAAGCCGGCTTTTTCCGCGAGCGGGCGTTCCATGACCGGGGCGCTATCGACAAAGGCACGGCTCTGGCCTTTAAGCGGATAATCGTCCGGTAGTGATTCCTCGATTTTTTGCGCAAGCAGGCTCAAACGTTTGCGGATCAGTTTGTGGTAGTCGCGCCCTAACGCATAGCGCGAGACGTATGCTTTAGTCGGGTCTTTGAGGATTTTAATTTGCTGGGTATCGCCGGGTAAATAATCCATGCGCACCGAGATCACCCGCACCGTGCCGGGCAGCAATTCTGCCGGGCGCGAGCGTTTATTGCCGTGTGCGGCGAGCCATTCCATGCTGCCCTGATAACCCTTTGCCAGCCATTCGTGCAGGCGTGCTTCTGCATCACCCAGGTTGATATCGGTAATGCCGACTTGCTGAAAGCCGAGTTCGCGTCCCCAGCATTTGATATCGGCGGCGAGTTGGTGAAGATCAAAAGCGGGCATGGGTATCAACTGAGATGGCTAAGCGGTATATTTTGCCAGAATTAACGCCGATCAGGGCAAGATGTCTACGGCATCGCAAATGGTCGGCGTATTCAAGTTGTGTCAGCCAGTATCGATATCTGGGATGGCGATACGGTTTCTCACAAGACAGTCGTTTACTATCCACATTGCGGTTCGATTTTTCCTGCTTATCACAATTGTTGCCAAAATTTTGGCGACATTCCGTTCGCCTATCTGCTTAACGAAGGAGTGATTTATGCGTATTAAAAACATTACTTATTCATTGGTGCATCTAAAATATGCCGCGCTATTTTTTTTGATGGTCTTTGCATTAATTAACCCTGCGCGTGCGGCAATAATCACGTTCGATGATATTCCCTATATTCCTGTCGATCCCGAATGGCCGCAATTTTCTGATGTTGTTGTAACAGATCAGTATCTGTCCCAAGGGTTACTGATTCAAGGAGCATATTTGGGGCGACGTTATCCGGTGGAGGATAATCTGGCCAATCCGCAATTTTTGTCAGGTTGGAATTTTATGCGGATGACCTTTGTTGGAGATCGGTTGCCTAATTATGTAACTATGACCGTTAGCTCGGTTTTTGATTATGCCAACATTATTAATTTTTACGGACCAGACGGGCATCTTTTCAAAATGATTACGTCTGGTTCCACAGGAATAGAACCTAATAAGCCCTATCGGGCAGACCAACCCATCTCGTTCACGTCAACCACCGGTATTTCAGAAATAACCTTCGAAGGTTATTACGGGTCGCGTTGGGGAACCCTGGTTGATAATTTGAAATTTAAACCCTCTTCCCGCACAACGGTGCCAGAGCCCGGCTTGTTGTTGCTGTTTTGTCTGGGGATAGGTGTGCTAGTGTTATCCCGATGCAGGCGATGTGACTAGTGGTGAGGTTACCGCTCCTGCACAATTCTTCACAGTTTTGTTCGGGGGCGGTTCAGCCGCCTTTGTTATAGTCGGGGCTCTTTTATTGAAGGACATGTTTATGAAATACAATGTTATGAAAAACAGAATACTGAAAAATACCATTGCGGCAACCCTGTTGGGCTTCTCCAGCCTATGTGTTTGGGCAACCCCTTTGCCTGCACAGCCCCACGTTTATGTTGAAGGTTCGGCCGAGATTGAAGTCGAACCGGATATGATGACATTCACCCTCAGTATCCAGACCGTGGATATAGATCTCGCCAAAGCCAAAGCGGATGTAGATGCGCGTTCGCGTTTATTAATCGAGGCCTGCAAAAAATTCGGTATCAAAACGGAAGATATCGCCACCACGGCATTAAATGTTCGCCCTGAGTATGAATACAAAGAAAATCAGCGGGTGCTGACGGGCAATAATGTATCGCGCCAAGTGGATATCAAGCTGCGCGATTTGAAAAAATATCCCGAGATGATGAAAACGTTGGTCGATGCCAAAATATCTGAAACCATCAATACCAATCTGACCCTGAGCGATAAAAAAGCCGTTGAAGAAAAAGTGCAAACTGCCGCGATGGATGATGCCAAAGCCCGCGCTGGCCGTCTGGCAAAATCACAAGGTAAGGCGGTGGGCGATCCCTGGTCTATTTCGGAATTTAATAATCGTGGCAATGAGCGTTGGGAATTAACCCCGAATCGCCAGTTGATGGGAAGTGCAGCTAAAGAAGTCAGCGCTATGCGCGTGGGCGATTCAGCTGAGCCATTTGAACCGGGCGTGATGAAAATCAGTGCCCAGGTATATGTGGTTTATTTGCTGAAATAATTTCCCGGAAGATGCTGCTTAAAACTCCATCCGCTGTTTCAGCTCGCGCGCCTGGCGCCGCGAGCTGATTATTTCCGTCGCATCCTGCATCCTGATCATCAGACCGTCCCCAATCCAGGGTTCGATGCGGTCGATGAAATTTAAATTGATAATCTCTTGCCGGTTTGCGCGAAAGAAAGTGTTGGGGTTGAGGCGTGCTTCCACATAGTTGAGCGAGCGTGGCAGGAGTGCGCTTTGGCTTTGGAAAAATATCCGCACGTAATTTCCCTCTACGATAACGCGGCTGATATCGTGGAATTTGACAAAATGGCAACGTTCACCTTCGCGAATAAATACGTGCTCAGGTGAGTTTTTCTGCTGGGGTACAGGTACTGCCGTATCAATTTGTCTAGTATCAAACCGGACAATTTTTTCCAACGCTGCGCTTAGTCGCTCTTGCGTCACCGGTTTTAATAAATAATCCAGCGCATTGACTTCAAAAGCGCGCAGCGCATGCTGTTCGTATGCGGTCGTGAATATGACGTGGGGTGTATAGTCACATTGTTCCAATAAATCAAAACCGGTGCCGTCAGGCAAATGTATATCCAGCAACAATAATTCCGGTTGTAGATCATTGATAAGCGTGAGCGCAGATTGTACATCACCCGCTTCGCCGGCAATCGTGTGCTGCGCATGCTCCGCCAGCAAACCGCTGAGTTCTTTGCGCGCGAGGCGCGAGTCATCGATAATCATTATATTCATGTAATCATTTCCATACTTTTGCGCGGCAAAGCATTTCGTTTTCCGGATGATTTTTTTAGCATGGCAAACACGCGCGGGCAATAACGGTCGCACCGAGCTGTAGGTCAAGTGTTGCGTGTGTGCCAAACGCCATCGCCAGCCGTTCGCGTGCATTGGCGAGGCCAATACCATTCCCCTGATGTAACGCAGGTAATTCCGCGGCGGGATTTTCCACTTCCAATTGCCACTCGCTGTTATTTAAACGCTGTGCGCGCAGGCTGAGTAAACCTCCGTTGCGGCGGCCGGCAATGCCGTGTTTGATCGCATTTTCCACCAGGGTCTGTACTAATAGTGGTGGGACTTGTGCATCCAGGAGCGAATCGTCTATTGAAAATTCATACTGCAAGCGCTGTTCGAATTGCAGTGTTTCCAAAGCGAGATAACCGCGCACCCAATCCAGTTCTTCGCGTAGGGGTACGGTGAGTTTTGCCTCGGCTTGCAATAAGCCGCGCAGCAGCGTGGCCAGATCGGCCAAGCCCTGGCGTGCAGCCAGCGGGTCTTCCAGAATGAGTGCGCGCACATTATTAAGTGAGTTAAATAAAAAGTGGGAATTGATTTGGCTGCGTAAAAACTGTAATTCGATTTCACGTAACCTTGCCTGGTCGCGCCAGTGGGCGATTTCAGTTTCGCGGCGTTTTTTTAATTCACTGCGCAGTAAATATAAAATCGACCAGAGCATTAACATAATCATGGTGTTGATGCTGTAACCAATAAAGCTACCAACGCTGACCGGCTGGATACCTGCAGCTTGCGCCGGGGCTATTTGCAAAACACCGTAAATAAGTGCGTGCAGCACCAGTTGGACGAGCAGTGCGGATAACGGCAATAACCAGAGCAGATGCACGCTTATTTGCAGGAATGAGCAATTTTGGTGATATCGGTGATAAAGCGCACGGAGGCCATGGCTGGTTATGCCCAGCAAGAGTGACAGACCGGCAAAAATTCCTAGCGCAAAACCGGACAGGTTGCTCCAGGCGCTGACAAAAACAATATTCATCAGCAGGTAACTGCCCCAAAAAAACACCTGCGCCAGTAAATACTGGCGCGGGTGCTGAATGAAAAATCCCTGGTTCATTTTACGCTCAAAAATTCATTGATTTGTTGGTTTACCCAATCGCCGTCATCCCAGGTGATAAAGTGGAATCCGGTATCGGACAGACGTATATCAATATTTTTCAATTTTTCATACTGCAGCTTATAAATTCCGGCAGTGCTTTCTTTAGTTGAGCCATACGCTTTATAAGCTGCCCAGGCGCCCAGCACCAACGTGGGTTGCTTGATGGCCGCGATATCGCTACGTAAATCCGTGGTCATTAAATCAAACATCGCCTGGGTTGTGGTAGCGCGGTCGCTGGTGTTGCTCCATTCGATCAACAGCGGCAAGCGGGTGGGATTGTTGCTCATGCCTTGCAAATTGGCAGCGGCATTTTTTGCATAATCAGCTGCGCTCTGGTTGTTCATCATGGTGCGCATTTGCTCCGCTTGCGGACGCATCAAATTTGCGGTAAGTGCCGGGTTCTGGATGGCCGGAAAAAATGGCAACGCATCAACGATAATAATTTTTTCGATTAGATCCGGTGCTTTGAGTGCGAGCATCAAACTGAGCGTACCTCCCAAACTATGCCCCACCAGTATGACCTTGCGCAGTTTATTGGCATTGATATAAGCCAGCACCTCATCGCGCATGGGAATGAGGAACGCCGCCTGTAAACCGGGTTTGGCAGGCAGGCCAGCAAAGCCTGGCAATTGCAACAGATGGCATTGGTAATTTTTTTGGAAGTGATCGCAGGTCGCGCGAAAAGTGTCTTTACCACTGTTCAAGCCGGGAATAAAAACCAGCGCCGGGCCTGTGCCTTTGGTTTCAACTGAGAGTGAACTTTGTATCGGTTGCGCCGTTTTACCATGGCTTTGGTTGGCTGCGATCATGCAGGTCAAAATTGCAATCATGACGGCCATCAGGCCACCGTTTTTTTTGCACAACATATTTGCTCCTTAACCCTGAGGTTGAATTGATGGACTCGACATCACTTTATGGGATGGGCAAACATCGCGTGGCAGGATTCGTGAGAGCGGTTGTGGGCCGTGGTTAGTGGCCAAAAAAACGGCTGGGTGGCGGGGCGGGATCAGTCAGTGCAGCTGTGTGCAATAAATTCTTTCCATTTCACTATGTCGGTGCCTTCGGAATCAAACAGGCTGAGGCCAATCAGATAATCGCCCTCACTTTCGTGAGGTCGGCACCATTTCACTTCAGTGACCAATAAAAACTGGTGATCGCTGCTGGTATCGCGAATACAGCAACGCAGGATGATATCGGTGGCAATGGCTTCGTTAGCGATAACACGTAAACCATTGGCGGAAATATCCAGGCTTTTGCTGACCACCAGGATGGGGTCCCCGTTGGCGGATGAGCCGAGTTCGATAATCACTGTGAGTTGGTTATCGAGGCGGTATTCCTGGCGTTGATCGTTATTGTTCATCATTATTTTTCCATCGCACGAATTGCCGGTCTTGTTATTTACGCTTGTCATGTACAGTTTTTTTAAGACACATCGCGGCGTAAACCGCGAATGACTTTGGCAAGTTGGTCTTCAAAATTGTCGCCATTGCGCAGGATTTTTATCTGCCCCTCAACCATCAGGGTAATTAACTGGTCGCGGGTATATTCGCCCAATTTGCGCCCGACCTGGTCGGCAAAAATATATTTTCCGGTAGAGCTGATAATCACCGACAATTTTGCGCGCAATTTTTCTTCGGCCGCGGATTCGTGGTTAATTTCCAGCCAGGCGCCCACTTGCAGTTCATTAATGCTCTGGCGGGCGTGTTGTTGTTTGGCAATGGTTTCAGCTGCCTGGGTGGCCGCCTGCTCGATACGCAATCGCTCGGTTTCAGCGGTTTGCTCGGCTTCGCGCCGCTGTTGTTCGTCGGCCAGTGCACGGGCTTCCATCATCGCTTTGCGCGCAGCAGCGCGGCGTGCTTCCAGTTGCTCTTGTAGGCGTGCCTGTTCAGCCGCGCGTTCGCGTTCGGCGGCTTCGGTGGCGGCTTGCTGTTGGGCAATCAGCGCACGCACCAGTTGTTCGGCTTTGTTTTTATGCAGCAATAATTGCGCCTGCACACCGCGGTTGGCGCGTTCAACCAAGGGCGATAATAACCTGCTGATAGTGTCGGTAATAGTTTGGGTCGGGAGTGGGCGGGCGATCCCGGTCGATAAACAAAGCGCAAAATCCCTGGTATTTTTGCTCATCACCTTGCGTCCGGTGTGATCGACAAATAACAGTTGGTCAAGCTCCGGATTTTTAAAGGCGAGTTTGCAGCGGATACTGTCCTGTCCCTCTTTGGCTCCATCGGCCACGAAGATAATCCAATCACCGGCACGGACATTATCGGTTTGCTGCAACAGTGTGCGCGGTATACGCGTGTTGCTATCGCCCTGTGCATCGCTATGGATAAGTGCCGGGAAGTCTGCACATTCAAGCGGCTGCTTTTGGATTGCACTCATCAGGCAGCGGCTGAGTTGCTCAACCAACTGTGCATAAGCCTGGGGGTTGCTGCAAGGGTGTTCCAGGCTGCGTTCCAATTCGGCCAGCACCAGCGGGATCTGGCTATAGAGCAATTGGTCATCCACGGCTATGCCAGCACTTGAAAATAACTGCCCGAGCGCAGGCAATATGCGCTGCCAGCTTTTCCAGAGCGGCAACTGCGGCAATTCGCCCGGGCTACTATTAAACGCCCAGTATTGCAGCTCGCTTTTGAGCGTGCCGGTGATTGTGTTGTGCAGCTCACCGGGCAGTGGGTGGCCCGCGAGGTGGTGATTGACTACCTCGGCTACACGCGCCTCAGCACTGACCAGTTTGAGGTTGGCCAGTTCAGTTTCACACAGGCGGCTTTCAAGCATGGCGGCGCGTTTGTCTTCGCTCGCAAGCCAAACGCTAAAATCGTCCAACTGTTGTTTTAATTGGGCGGCGCAGGCGATTTGTGCGTCTTCGCTGCCCGACCAATAGGACGCCGCGAACGCAAATAGTGCACTAAGTTTATCGAACATTTGCTGGTTGGGTTTGGAGTCGCGTGGACTCCAGCGGCTTGCGGGTTGGGCGATAACTGCAAAAAACTCGCGCAGCGGATGTTGTGCGGAACAATAAAATCCATCGTCAGTGGCGATCTGTGCCAGGGCGATAATTTTGAATTTATCCAGCAATGATTGCAGTTGCGTATCCCAGGGATTGGCTGTGGTAAACCCGGCAAAAAAATCGCTGGCCAATTGCCGGCGCAGCCCGGCGGGATCGGCCGCCTCGGCCGCGGCAATACTGGCGAATACTTCACCCAGTTGCAGTGAATCGCCGGTCACTATGGCTTGCAAGGTAAATTCAGACATGCGGCTCCGTACGCTGGTGGTAACGATAGGCTAATGGAACGATAAATAGAAACTCCAGCTCAATATAGTCAACTTGGCCGGGTGCTGCTGCATTTTCTGGCCTTAACCTGATCGGGGGAACTTGCGTATAATCGCGCCCCATTCCTGCCCCTATCGGTTGCGCCCATGAAAATTACCGCTTCATCCCCTTTTCTTTACACCGCCAGCGAAGTTTATACGCTGGATGCAGCCGCGATTGCGGGCGGTATTCCCTCAATCCAATTGATGAAGCGTGCGGGGCGCGCAGCGTTTGATTTACTGTTGGAGCGCTTTCCCGCACCGGAGCTGGTCAGCGTCTATTGTGGCGCCGGTAAAAATGGCGGCGATGGTTATGTGCTGGCAGCTTTGGCTGCGCAGCGGTTGATCCCGGTGCAGGTGATCCAACTGGCCGCAGCGGAAAAACTGGCCGGCGAGGCGCTGCAGGCCTACCAGTTCGCCCTGCAAGAAGGGGTGAAAATCCTGCCGTTTGCCCAGTCGACAGCACCCGCTAGCGGCGTGATAGTTGATGCGCTCCTGGGTATCGGCTTGCGCGGTGCACCAGCGGGGGAGTTCGCGGCGGCAATTGACCAGCTCAACCAAACC
>JAJQJO010000141.1 GCA_021323495.1 Cellvibrio sp.
GCAATAACTCCAATAAAAGAGATGAAGCTAAGGAAAGTCAAATCAACTCCAGTTACGCCCGCCCATGCCAACGCATCTTCTTTCAGGAGATAGGTCAAAATCAGGTTGTTTGCAGGGACCGTTAAGGTTTGAACAACAATAACAGCGATCCCCAGACCTATAGCTGCATTAATTTTCTTGGACATTGCCATAAATGAGCACATACCCAAAAAGAACGCGAGTGCCATATTCTCGATAAAGATCGAGCGCACAAATAAACCAAGTAATTGTTCCATTATGCGATCTCCTGAGTAGTGGTTGAGTTAGGAGAAATTTTAAAATCAACTTTTTCAACCTGATTTTTCTTCCAGGTACGCATGCCCCAAATGATAATACCGATAATAAAGAACGCACTGGGCGGCAGCAGCAAGAGACCGTTAGGTACATACCAACCGCCTTCGGTCACGGTGGGCAATATCTGGATCCCAAACCACTTACCGGCACCAAAAATTTCGCGGAAAGTAGCAATCACAATCAACAGTGCAGAGTAACCCAAGCCATGTCCGATACCATCCATGAAGCTGGGAATTGGTGGGTTTTTTAATGCGAATGCTTCAGTGCGACCCATTACGATACAGTTGGTAATAATCAATCCAACAAATACTGAAAGCTGCTTACTGATGTCATAAGCCACAGCCTTCAGCACTTGGTCGACCACAATTACCAATGCAGAAATAATGATCATCTGCGCAATGATACGCACACTGTTGGGCAAAAAATTACGCACCAGAGATACAAAGAAGTTAGAGAAGGCGGATACCAGAGTCAACCCTATCGCCATTACCAAGCTGACTTTCACACTGGAAGTTACTGCCAACGCGGAACAGATACCCAGGATCTGTAAAATAACCGGGTTATTTTCCAGAATTGGTTTTACAAGGAGATCTTTCGTTTTCGTACTCATGATTAAGCTTCTCCGTTTTTCAAGTTAGCAAGGAAAGTTTTATAACCCTTGTCGCCCATCCAAAACTTCATCAGATTGCGCACACCATTGCTGGTTAATGTTGCACCGGATAAACCATCCACTTTGTATTGTGCATCCGCAGTTGCGTCATCAACATGGCCTTTAATGACATCAATTTTAACTTCGCCAGTTGCCGAGTAGATCTGCTTGCCAATCCAGATTTCTTTCCATTTTGGATTATCAATTTCGCCACCAAGGCCAGGAGTTTCTGCATGGGAATAGAAACCAAATCCAAGAATGGTATTCAAGTCTTTATCCAGAGCAACGAAACCTGACATGGTCGACCACAAACCGTAACCGCGCACAGGCAGGATCACTTTTGATAAACCATTAGCATCGTTGACTAAAAATACTTTGGCGTATTTTTCACGGCTAATAATTTTCGCAATGTCTTCCTCGGCAGATAATTTGCTGGAGAGATCCGGTTTTTTGGCTGATGCGTTTTGATCAAACTTTTCAACGTCAGTGATAGCGTCAGTAAAGCGGCCGGTATCCAGATCAACAATTTTTACTTCAATTTGTTTGAACTGCTCTTCAACTGACTGATCTTTGTTCAAAATACCAGCAATCGACAATACGTTGCGCTTGAAGTCCAGTGCTTTATTGGCGACCTGGGTAGGCCGCAGTAACACTGCAGACCCTGCCACCAATACGGATGCCACGAGACACATAATTAATGTGACTGTGATGGTGTATTTTGCTGTTTGTTGGTTAGCCACGCGCCAGTCTCCGTTTAATATTGGATTGAACGACGAAGTAGTCGATGGTTGGAGCAAACATGTTTGCAAACAAAATTGCCAACATCATGCCCTCTGGATAGGCGGGGTTCACCACGCGAATAGTGATTACCATAAAGCCAATCAGCGCACCGAAAATCCACTTACCTGCGTTCGTCATAGACGCGGACACCGGGTCAGTCGCCATAAAGAACAAACCAAATGCATATCCACCCAGGACCAGATGCCACCAGAACGGCATTTGGAACATAGGATTTTTACTGTCCGCACCAAGCCAGTTATAAAGCAATACGGTCAACACGGTCCCAATCAATGTACCCAGAACGATACGGGTAGAAGCAATTCCCATTATTAGCAGCGCGATGCCACCAATCATGATTGCCAAGGTTGATGTTTCACCTATGGACCCTTGCTCAAAACCGATAAATGAATCCATCCAGGTCATGTGACCAGAAAGCGCATCCATGCCACTTTGAGCAGCAATAGATAACGCAGTTGCACCAGTATATCCATCGACCGCGGTCCACACTGCATCACCGGACATTTCGGCAGGGTATGCAAAGAACAGGAATGCACGGCCAACCAGCGCCGGGTTGAGGAAGTTCTTACCAGTACCACCAAAGACTTCTTTACCGATTACGACCCCAAAACTGATACCCAATGCAGCTTGCCACAAAGGTAAATCCGGAGGACAGGTTAAAGCGAACAGAATCGAGGTAACAAAGAATCCCTCGTTAACTTCATGACCGCGAACCATGGCAAACCAGACTTCCCAGATACCGCCGACGATAAACACAGTGGCATATATAGGAAGGAAATAGGCAGCGCCAAGAACGAGGTTATCCCAGATACTGTCGGGGTTATGGCCCGCAAACCAGCTGGTCAATACGCCGTGCCAATTGTCGATACCGGTTGCACCGGTTGCCGCAAGAATAGTGTTTGCTTGCAGGCCCACGTTGTACATACCGAAGAACATGGCCGGGAAGGCACAGAGCCATACGGTGATCATGATACGTTTCAAATCTATCCCATCGCGCACATGGGAGGTCGATTTGGTTACGTCTGCCGGTTTGTAAAAAATGGTGTCTGCCGCTTCGTAAAGTGCATACCATTTTTCGTACTTGCCGCCTTTGTGGAAATGCGGCTCCATACTGTCTAGTAACTTTCTCAGACTCATCAGTTAGCCCTCATTCTCAATGCGCGTAAGGTTGGTACGCAGGATCGGGCCGTATTCATATTTGCCGGGGCACACAAAGGTGCACAGCGCCAAATCCTCTTCGTCCAATTCAAGGCAACCCAGTTTTTGTGCCATTTCGGTGTCGCCTACGATCAATGAGCGCAGCAATTGGGTTGGCAAAATATCCAACGGCATTACTTTCTCGTAGGAACCTACCGGAACCATGGCACGCTCGGAGCCATTGGTAGAGGTAGTAAAGGCAAGATCTTTCAAACCAAATAACCTGGAGAGATAGATGCCCATGATCGAGAATCTTTTTCTTCCCATACGCAAGTAATGGAGCAATTCGCGCTCGCGCCCTTCGCGTAGAACGCTAATCTGGGTATGGAAACGACCAAGGAAGCCAACATTGCCATGCGAGCGACGACCACCAAATACTGAACCTGAAATGACGCGGTTTTCACCAGCTTTAGTCTGCCCCTGGGTTAACTCCCCAAGATTGGCGCCAAGACGGGTACGGATCAAGCGAGGACTTTCAACCTGGGGGCCAGCGAGGGCAATAACACGCTCAACATTCAATTTGCCAGTCGTGAACAACTCACCGATAGCAATCACGTCCTGATAACCAATTGTCCACACGGTTTTATGTGGATTGACCGGGTCAAGGAAATGGATATGCGTACCCGGATTACCGGCAGGGTGAACACCAGCAAAAGTCTCGGCAACAATATTGCTGCCCTGCCCTTTGGGAAGTTCAACACCTTCAGCCTGGCAAACGAATACTTTGCCTTCGCTCAAACGAGCCAATACTGTCAAGCCATTCGCAAAGGCATCTTTTTTAGCCGCGATAATAACGTGCGGATTAGCCGCCAATGGATTGGTGTCAATCGCCTGGACAAAGATCGAGCTTGGCTTTGAATCCAAAGCCGGTGCCTTGCTATAGGGACGGGTGCGCAAGGCAGTCCACAAACCGGATTGAACCAGGTTGTGCTGCACACTCTCACGGGACAAACCAGCGAGATCAGCAGCGGCGTAGCTGGAAAATTGAATGGCATCATTGCCTTCAACATCAATCACTATCGAGTGAAATACACGTTGGTCACCGCGATTAATAGCGGACACAGTGCCTGATGCGGGAGCCGTATAAATAACACCAGGTGTTTTCTTATCGGAAAACAGCTCCTGACCGAGTTTGACTTTATCACCAACCTGTACCGCCATTGTGGGCTTCATACCATGGTAATCAAACCCGATTAAAGCTACCTGGCGAACCTGCGGGCCATCTTCAATAGATTGATTGGGGCTGCCGGCAATGGGCAAATCCAATCCTCGACGAATCTTGATCATACGTCTCTGCCTAGTCGTTCGTGTGGATGTAGACCTGGTAACCCAGGCCGCGAGAATGCAGCAAGCGATAAACCAACTATCGTTATCCAGTTACTTCCTGGCGGGAACTGAATAGGACTTTGTGGAGGACGTGCTTGAGCTGCGAGCGCACTGGAGTTTATTTACTATACAAATAAACTACCGATGCATAGAGCCAGTAACTTTCACTCAATGACCTTGCATCAACATCTGCGCTAATACGCACATAGAACACACAAGAGATTGATTTTTGAGAAGTTTTGGTTAGCCCCGGTAAAACCCGCGAATTATAAACGCCACCCTCGGCAAGCACCATAGCAATGCATTGATTTGATGCATGTTTTACTCGCGATTTCACCGAATTCAAATTCTTTTACGCATATTTCGCACCCGCGAAAGCCTTAATGAAAACACTTCTCATTAAGAGCTCTATTGATTAAGCTTGGTATAAAACACGGCTGATTTTTTTATTTGCGCAGTGATTGCCCAAGATGCTGCATAACATAGGTAAAATGCAGCCACCTTCAGTAAACGTCCAATTATTAAATGATTTATGACCCAACAGCTTCCAGGTAATCCCCCTATCTCTAATAAACCCGGCAATCGCCATTACTGGGGCCAGCTATTTGGTAGCGCCCAGGCGCTTACAATTGTGAATGCCGCTAAAGCCTATCAAGGCCTGAGTCTGGTCGTCACTGCCGACACCAGCGCAGCAATTCGCATGGAAAGCGAGCTATCATTTTTTGCTAAAGGAAAAGATCCCTTGCCGGTCTTGCATTTGGCCGACTGGGAAACCCTGCCCTACGACACCATCTCGCCGCACCAGGACATTATCTCGGAACGCCTGAGCACTCTTTATAAATTGCCCGGGGTCAAACAAGGGATACTGGTAGTACCCGTCACTACCCTGCTACAACGGTTGATGCCGCAGTCCTATTTGGTCGGTAACAGCCTGATGGTATCGGTCGGAGAAAAATTCGACACCAGCCAACTGCGCCAAAACCTCGAGCGCGCCGGCTATCACTGCGTCGATACCGTTTACGAACATGGTGAATTCGCCGTGCGCGGTTCGCTTATGGATATTTTCCCCATGGGCAGTCATTTGCCCTACCGCATCGATTTATTTGATGACGAAATCGAAAGCCTGCGCACCTTCGATCCCGAGACACAAATTACTATCGATAAGGTCGATAAAATCCAATTACTGCCCGCAAAAGAATTTCCGCTTAACAAAACCGGCATCAACCTATTTAAACAGAAGTGGCTGGAGCGCTTTGATGTCAACCATAAAGCTTGTCCGGTATTCCAGGATATAAGTGCGGGAATTTCGCCACCCGGTATTGAATATTATTTACCGTTATTTTTTGATGCTTGCAGTACCTTATTTGATTACCTGCCAACCAATACCCAGATTTATGCATTGGGCGACATTGAAAAATCGGCGGAAAATTTTTGGCTGGAATTATTGCGTCGTTATGAAAGCCGCCGTGTAGACCCGCTCCGCCCGCTGCTTGCACCGCGCGATATTTACCTTGCCATTGATGAATTTTTTGGCCATTTGAAAAATTATTCACGGACGTTTATCGAATCAGCAACGCTGGAAGATAAAGCAGGCAACTATAATTTTGCCACAGCAGCTCCGCCGTCTCTACCTGTCCGCGCGCAAGCGGATAATCCGCTCGCCGCAATTCAGTCCTTTTTATTGGAATTTGATGGCAAGGTATTATTTTGTGCTGAATCTGCTGGCCGCCGCGAAACCTTACTGGAATTATTAAGCCGCATCCGTATTCGCCCTACCGCGGTTGACAGCTGGAACGAATTTCTCACCTACAGTGAAAAACTTGCAATCACTATTGCACCGCTCGAGCAAGGGCTGCTACAAACCAACCCCAAAGTTGCACTGATTTCAGAAGCGCAATTGTTTGGTGAGCGCATCCAGCAACAGCGCCGTCGCAAACAGACCCAGGACAATGCTGATCTGGTTGTTAAAAACCTTACTGAATTAAAAATCGGAGCATCAGTAGTCCATATCGATCACGGTGTCGGTCGCTATCGCGGCTTGGAAACCATTACCATCGATAACCAAACCAATGAATTTTTAACCCTGGAATATGCCGACGAAGCCAAACTCTATGTGCCGGTGACCAGCTTGCATTTAATCAGCCGCTACTCCGGGGCCGAAGATGATTTGGCCCCACTGCACAGGCTCGGCAGTGAATCATGGCAAAAAGCACGGCGCAAAGCCGCTGAACAAATCCGCGATACGGCTGCTGAATTACTTGAAGTTTATGCGCGCCGTGCCGCGCGTAAAGGCCACGCCTTTCCCGATCCCAAAACGGCTTATGAGGCTTTTGCAGCAAGCTTTCCCTTTGAGGAAACCGCTGACCAGCAGCGCGCAATTGAAGCAGTAATTAGCGATATGCTGTCCAACAAACCCATGGATCGCCTGGTGTGTGGCGATGTCGGTTTTGGTAAAACGGAGGTCGCTATGCGCGCAGCATTTATTGCCAGTTACAGTGGCAAGCAAGTTGTGATCCTTGCGCCCACTACCCTGCTCGCCCAACAACATTACGAATCATTGAAAGATCGCTTCGCCGACTGGCCTATTACTGTTGAAGTACTCTCGCGTTTCCGCACTACTAAAGAAGTGAACCAGGTACTGGATCGATTGGCGGACGGGAAAGTAGATATAGTGGTAGGCACCCACAAACTTTTATCACCCGATATTAAATTTAAAGATCTCGGTTTATTAATCATCGATGAAGAACACCGCTTTGGTGTGCGCCAAAAAGACCAGATCAAAGCACTGCGCGCTGAAATCGATATCCTCACCCTTACTGCCACACCAATTCCGCGCACATTGAATATGTCGATGGCAGGGATCCGTGATTTATCAATTATTGCTACACCTCCGGCGCGCCGCTTGTCAGTAAAGACTTTTGTGCGCACTTACGAGGAAGCGATAATCAAAGAGGCGATATTGCGTGAAATCCTGCGCGGCGGACAAGTGTACTATCTGCACAACGAAGTGGATACGATTGAAAAAATAGCGCGCGAATTGCAGGAGTTAATTCCCGAGGCGCGCATTGGCGTTGGCCACGGCCAGATGCGCGAACGCGATCTGGAACGGGTGATGTCAGATTTTTATCACAAG
Organism: Cellvibrio sp.; assembly: GCA_021323495.1. Taxonomy (GTDB): domain Bacteria; phylum Pseudomonadota; class Gammaproteobacteria; order Pseudomonadales; family Cellvibrionaceae; genus Cellvibrio. The sequence goes on from JAJQJO010000141.1 coordinate 7,437, forward strand.
CGTTTTAACATTATGGTGTGTACCACCATTATCGAAACCGGTATCGATATCCCCAGCGCCAATACCATCATTATCAACCGCGCCGATAAATTTGGTTTAGCACAATTGCATCAATTGCGCGGCCGTGTAGGTCGTTCGCATCACCAGGCCTACGCCTATTTATTAACGCCCGACCGTCGCGCCATGACTGACGATGCGCAAAAACGTCTCGAAGCCATCAGCGCCGCAGAAGATCTGGGAGCCGGTTTTACCCTGGCGACCTACGATATGGAAATCCGCGGTGCCGGTGAGTTACTGGGCGACGAACAAAGCGGCCAAATTCAAACCATTGGCTTCTCACTTTATATGGATATGCTAGACCGCGCCGTCAAAGCAATTCGCCAGGGGAAACAAGCAGACCTGGAAAAAGCCATGAGTGAAGCAATTGAAATCAACTTGCGCATTCCCGCGCTTATTCCTGCCGATTATTTGCCCGATGTACATACACGCCTGGTAATGTACAAACGCCTGGCTAATGCCGATGGCGAAGAAGCGTTGCGCGATTTGCAAGTAGAGATGATTGATCGCTTCGGTTTATTGCCTGAACAAATTAAAAACCTGTTCCGCGTTACACAAATTAAAATCAGCGCCGAAGCTATAGGCATTACCAAGCTGGAAGCCAATGCACGCGGCGGCAAAATAGAATTTGCCAGCGACACGCGGGTCGATCCGCTACAAATTGTCAAGCTAGTCCAAAGCCAACCGCGCATTTATAAATTGGAAGGTGCGAACCAACTCAAGTTCACCATGGACATGGAAGCAACGGAAAAACGTATTCAGGCAGTGGTTGATTTACTCAGTTACTTAACTCCCAGGCATTAATCGATTAATGCCAAAGTGTCCATACCGATGCTAACAAATTAACGTGGAATTTTTTTCAGGAAAAGATGCAATGATTTTTGTTCACAAAAAACTACACTGCTGTTTTATAAGTCTGGCGACCCTGCTACTGATTAACCCACCTGTTTACGCCCAACAAAAAAATGCATCGCATGAAGGCTGGTATCAAGTAGAAATGATTGTGGTAGCGCGCCAGGATGATGCAGGACAGGAGCACTGGCCGAGCAATATCAAACTACGCTACCCGGGTGATTGGGTAGAGTTAAAAAATCCGGAAGCCGGGGGGACTAATGCAGAAACAGGTAGCACCACCATACCTGCCCGTTCCACCGTGGATCTGACCAAAGAAGCTTTTTATATATTGCCCGCCAGTGAGCGCCAATTAAATACGCAAGCACAAAAATTGCAGCGCAGCCCGCGCTTTGAAGTCTTGTTCCACAACGCCTGGCGGCAGATTATTACTAATAAA
>JAJQJO010000142.1 GCA_021323495.1 Cellvibrio sp.
AGTGATGGCACCAGCAGCCGCTCTTATTTATACGCAGCAGATATGACGGTGTGGCTGCTAACCATGTTAATCAATGGTCGTCCCCTGCAAAATTATAATCTGGGGTCCGGGCAAGCTGTTTCCATCAAAGCCTTGGCAGAAACCGTGTCCGATATTATTTATGGCGAAAACAAAGTCACCATTGCCAGGCAACCCACAGCCAATGCCCCCATCCAGCAATACGTGCCCAATGTGAGCAAAGCGCAACAGGAGTTGGGGCTCGCGCAATACACAGATTTAGCTTCCGCTATTCAAAAAACAATTGCTTGGGAAAAGCGCAGGCGCTTGTCAGCCGCGCCCAATCTTTAGCCCATTACTCAGGACGGACTTAACGCATGACTGCATTTGCCCCCCATCGGTTACGACAAACCGTGTTAAAAATGGCCTACTCAGGTTCGACTGTGCATATCGGTTGTGCATTTTCAATTATTGAAATCATGTCAGTGCTCTACCGCAGCCATTTGCGTTATCCCGGCGATAATCCAGCGGCGGCACTGCGTGATTATTTAGTGTTGAGTAAGGGCCATGGGGTTATGGCGCAATACGCGTGCCTCTATGAAAAAAATTGGTTAACCACTGCTGACATTGAAAATTATTTTACAGACGGTTCAAAACTGAAAGGATTATCCGATGCACACGTGGTCGGTTGTGAGGTCACTTCAGGCTCATTGGGCCACGGTTTATCGGTAGGTGTAGGCATGGCACTTGCTGCCAAATTAAATAATAGTGACCAGTACTGCTACGCCATTGTTGGCGACGGCGAAATGAATGAAGGTACTATGTGGGAAGGCATTTTATTTGCCAAACAACAAATGCTGGATAATTTAATTGTGATCGTTGATGAAAACGGTTTCCAGGCGATGGGGAAAACCCGGGAAGTTTTAGGGTTGGGCAGCCTGCAAGATAAATTTAGCGCGTTTGGTTTTGATGCGATTGCAGTCGATGGCCATGATGAAACCGCATTAGATAACGCGTTAGCCATATTAAAAAGCAGTAAAAACGGCAATCCCAAGGCAATTATTGCGCGTACGGTAAAAGGCAAAGGAGTTTCGTTTATGGAAAATGAAAATAGTTGGCACTACACGCGCTTATCAAAAGACACTTTTGATCTTGCCATGGCCGAACTGGAGCAAGCAGTATGAGATCGGTATTTTCCAACGCTATCCTCGCGGCTGCCCAGGCAGATCCAAAAGTGCTGTTATTAACCGGTGATCATGGTTATGCATTGTTCGATGAATTCCGCAAATGTTTACCGGCGCAATTTATTAATGCCGGTATCGCTGAACAAAATATGGTAGGTGTTGCAGCAGGACTCGCCAAAGCGGGATTCAAACCTATTGTGTATGGATTGAGCGCATTTGTACCCGTGCGTGTCCTTGAACAAATTAAAATGGATGTGTGTTATGAAAATTTAGCCGTGGTCTTTATCGGCGATGGTGCCGGCTTGGTCTACAGCAGCTTGGGTAGCAGTCATCAATCAACCGAAGACATTGCCGTGCTACGCTGCATTCCCAACATCAGCATTTTATCGCCGTGTGATATTTACGAAATGCAATACGCCATGGATCAAGCACTGCGTTTTGAATCGCCAGTATATGTGCGTATGGGAAAATCCGATATTGGCCAAGTGCACCAGGGCCCGGTTTCCGTACCGGTTGGTGACCTGGTTCCGGTGCGCACCGGAGCACAAAGCGAAATTGTTTTTTTAGCAACAGGCTCAATGGTAAAAACAGCCGTTACCCTTGCACAAACCATAGACGCCGCGGTATGGAGCGTGCCGGGAATTAAACCCGTTAATACTGTCCAACTCAACAACATTGCCCGGCACACCAAAACATTGGTGACACTCGAAGAGCATTCTATTATGGGCGGCCTGGGTAGCCTCGTTGCGGAAATCGTTAGCGAGACGGGCGATACGCGGGTAATCCGTATGGGTGTGCAGGATCGCTTTTCGCAAAAATGTGGCAGTTACGATTATTTACTTGAAGAGCATGGAATTAATGTTGCGGCTTTACTGCCACAACTGTCGGCAACTCTCGCCAGCGATTAGTTTACCCTCCCGTTTTTAACTAACGACCTACAACAAAATATCGATCGACAGGAGCGCAGGATTTGTATTCTTATAAACTCAGGGAACAAGGTTTATTGAGCCTGTTGTTATTAGCCTATGTTGTTGTGCGCAGTTTTTACCTGGATGCTGTACCACGTTGGGATGCGGCCACCTATTGGGGGGGCATAGCCAGTGCAATTGAAGCTACTAAAAACAGTAGCAGCCTAACTGACTTACCGCGGGTTATCCTCGATACTTATAATGTGTTTGGCCACTCTGCCATGGGCTATGTGGGTCTGTTGGTAATGGGGCAATTATTCGATTATCCCAATCTCTTTATCCTTAATGTCACCCATCTCCTGCTGGCTACTTTTTCCGTATTTTGCGCCTTTAAAATTTTTCGCTGGTTTGTGCCAGGTGAACGGCATTTGCCGGAAGTATTATTGGCCACCGCAATCTTTGCCCTGGATCCTTTATTTTTTGCTACGTCTATTTTTATTAATACCGATTTTCCGGTGTTGGTTTTTTTCACCGCTGCACTGGCTGCACTGCTTTATGGTCGTTATGGCTGGTTTGCCATTGCCAGCCTGTTTATGATTTTCTCCAAAGCGACCGGCACCATTTTCTGGATCTCGTTGATTGGTGGCATAGGGCTTTATGGTTTGATTATCCTGTGCCGGGAAATTAGCGCGGGCCGCCGCCCCGCCCTGAGTGGATTATTTCCCCCCACCGGAATATTAGCGGTTAAACACCAGCTTCCCTTTTCAACAATTGTTTACCGGATCCTATGCATTGGCTTGCCCGGAATTGCCTTTAAACTCTACACAATCGCCCAACAGGGAGCCATGTGGACAGCGAGCAGCGGAATTAAATTCGATTCAAAAGGCTGGAACTGTTTTGGTTTCAATACTCGTGTAATGTCCAATCGTGCTGGCGAAATATTTATCCTCAATTTCCATTGGGTGCTGGTGCTTATTATTGTGTTTGCGCTGTTAATTGGTTACGGCCGCCATATCGAGCGAAGCAAAAAAAAATCAATCGCAATTATAGAATCCAGGGCTATTGAATCTGTGTCAATGGAATCTGTATCACCAGTAGCGGCATTAATGGATCCTCGCGCCGAGTACAGCCAATCGGTGATCGCCGAACCTGATAGCAACTATGCAGAAGCTGTTGTCGCAGAAAATAATCGCTGGTGGGGCCTGCTGCCCGTAGTGATGTGTTTCTTCACCTTTGTTGCTTTTAACCTTACCTATATCACCTACATTATTCCGCGCTATGTGGTTTACGGCGGATTTTTCCTGATTCTTTTTGCGCTGCTAGCACTGCAATTTGCAGCCGGTTCACGCAAAACCCGCAGCGTAATACTCGCCATAACATTTATTTTATTTACGGCACAAACATTCCGCACCATTGATCCACTCTCGAAATGGCTATTTGGCTCGACCGCCTTTAGCGAACACCGTATTTTACAAATTGATAGCCCCGGTGAAGCCCAGGGGAATGGTTTTGTTTATAACGCTGAATTTGCAATGCTAGACAAGTTGCTCAACCGTATGCAAAAAGCCATTCCCATTAAACGGGATACCACTATTATTACCTGGGACAAAGATAGTGGTTATTCATGGTTCACCCGCGGCGATACGTTTGTCAATGCAACAACACTTGAACGCACCATAGATAAGCGCAATAGTTTCCGCTATAACGTCATTGAAGTCAGCGACCTGCACCGTGCAATAGCACCACCGCACGCAATTTATATCTATATGCCCTGGCTTGCGCAATTTTCCGATGAAGAAAAAGAGCTGGCACACTTGCGTCAGTTCTATGAAGTGTCTACAGCGGAGGATGTGGGATTCCAGGGTTATAGCCTGCGGCTCTATCGACTGACCCGTCTGAATCAATAACCCATTTTGACTTCTTCACATAAACCTCGCACGCGAGGTTTATTTTTATTATTCAACCAATCGCGCTTCGCGTGCTGCTACACCGGTATGCATCCATTTGCCCTGCTTCCAGCGCCAGCGTTTGATTAGCGCGCGGATGCATTCATCAAGTACGGCTGCAATCAGCAATCCATATAACCCCAAGTCGAATGGTATCGCCAGGATATACGCAAGTGGCACAGAAAATAACCAGATCACCCCAATGCTGGAAATAGATGTGAATGCAGCATCGCCCGTGCATCGCAATGCACTTCCAATCGTGATGTTAACCGTGCGCCAGGGTTCGGCCAGGAAACTCAATACAAATGCCCATAGGCCAATGGCAATTACTTCAGGATCATCACTGAATAATTGCAATATAGGCTTATTAAATAACAACCAGGTCAACGCCAGTGCGGTAGTGCCAATCAGTGAAATCCTTAACGTTTGTTTGAGTTGTTTATCAACCAAATCAAATTCTTTCCGGCCGACACGCTGGGCGATAATCGCTTCCGTTGCCATCCCCAATGCAATGGAAATCATTAAACAAAATAAGAAAGTATTGTACGCATAGACTTTTACTTTTAACGCAAGATCCCCCACTTCTGCTGCGATCCAATTAAGTGCGATCATGTAAGCTTGAAATGACATCGGTTCCAGGATGGAGGGGGCAGCGATCATGATTACCGGTGTGATCAGTGCACCAAAATTTTTTATTCCTGCGCGTAACGGAATATCGATACGCAACTTTAAATGAACAACCAATGCAACAAAAGTCAGGCTGGCACCCGCGGCAATTACACTTGCTGTTGCAACCCCGGTAACGCCAGTCGGAGGAATTCCCATAAACCCATAGACCGCAATCGAGCAGCCGATAATGTTAGCGATAAATAAAATTATATTGCTGTAAGTATTCCATTGGGGCTCGCCATAGATATTTAAAATAGTCTGGTAAATTACGCGGCAGCCCCAGAGCGCCACCATCCAGCCAATAATCGATAAATAGATGCGTGCGTGTTGCTCCACCTCTGCACTTAATGACATTGCCGAGGCAACCCAGGGACCGCCGTGATTCAACGTCAAAGCAGCAATTAACGCAAGCACCACCACAAATACCGCATAAGCTGCAATGGTTGCATTGCCACGCGTATAGTCATTGGCCCCAATACGTTGGCTCGCAATACTTGCTCCGGCAAACGCGCTCACAATTAAAAAGGCATTGGCGACGAATACCAGGGGCGTGATAGCACCCACGGCCGCAGCAGCGCTATCGGAAATACGGCTGAGGAAATACATATCTACCAGCGGGATGGTGTAGGTCACCGCCTGATCGATAAACATAGGGCGACTCATGCCCCAAATGCCTTTGTCGAGAACACGGCTTTGCGGTACTTGCCTGGGTACAGATTTCATAACAACGTCTATCGTCTAATCAGATAACCGGTGGAGGTGTGTGCTACACCGGACAAAATTGCGGGGGTCAGCTCACGCCGCCTCACGTAATACCACCGCCGGGGGCGTTGTGACCACATGGCGGCAACAAATATAGCCTAGCGCAGAAACAAACAGGGCACCGCTCAGAGGTGATATTAACCAGAAGATATAATGCGGTTGTATCGCGGTATCCAAAACAAATTTTTGCAAACTGATCAATAATATTTCGGTCCCAACAATCGCTATCAAACCTGCTAGAAATCCGAGAATCGCAAATTCGGCGCAGATGCTGCCTACGATCAACTGGCGCGGACTGCCCAACGCGCGCAGCAATCCTGCTTGCTGTTTACGCGCCGCAATACTGCCCATCACTGCCGCCAATAACACCAGGCAACCGCCAATCAAGGTCAACCACAATACAAGCAAAACACCATCGCTAACTTGATTAATGATACTGCGGATCTGCTCGATAATCCGGTCAAGTTCCATCACCAGAATGGTTGGATGATCGAGCAAAAGCTGGTTAATAACCGATTTTTGTTGGGTGGGTAAATAAATGCTGGTAATAAATGTCGGTGAATAAGCATCCAGCGAACCGGGTTCAAAAATAAAAAAGAAATTCGGGCGCATGCTGCGCCAGTCGAGGCTGCGGAAACTGGCTACTTCTGCGTCCAGCAATAAACCGCCAAATGAAAATTGCAATTTATCGCCAATCTTTAACCCAATTTCTGTTGCGGTCCCGGCTTCTACTGATACACCCGGTAAATTAGCGGGACTGCGCTGCCATTTATCCCACCAAAGCCCTTCAAGGATTTTGTTATCCGCTGCCATGGTTTCCGCCCAGGTCACATTTAATTCACGGCGCAAGGCATTAGCGCTGGAGCGCTGTTCTTCAGTAGTTTCAACTCCATTGATATGCGTTAACCGCGCGCGCATCATCGGGTAAAGCGGTTCAGGGCGAACCTTGTTTCGTTCAAGTAACGCTTGTACCTGCGGTAACTCAGCAGGCGGAATATTCACCAGAAAATGATTGGGCGCATCGTCCGGCACCTGCACTTTCCATTCCTCAATCAACGAGGTGCGTACAATGGTGAGTGTAAACAACAGCATAATAGCGATCGCAAACACCAAAATCTGCACCAGACTCTGGCCACGCTGGCGCTGCAAGTTGGCAAAAGCCAAACGCCAAAAACCACCGAGGCGCAACACCATTTTTTTACTCAATGCCAACAATGCATAAGCAGCAGCAATAGTGACCAGGATCACCGCCAGCAAAGCGCCACTGATACTCAGTGCCAATTCAAGATCGCGGCTAAATAAAATTACCAGTGTCAGCACCGCAAACAATGCCAGTGCAGCTTGCATCCATACCTGCGGCATATTGACCGCTAATTCGCGCCGCAGGATCTTCAAGGGAGGCACAGCGGGTAAATACCAAAGTGCAGGCAAGGCAAAAAATACCAGGCACATAATGCCGCTAAAAAAACTCAAGCCATAGGGATAAAAATTCGCAGTCCCCAGCCGGATTTGATACACCTGCTGCAAACTGGCCGCTACCGTACGTTGCAATAGTTCACCTAATGCCAGGCCAAGCAGGGATGCAACTACGCCTAATAAAATAAGTTGGGAAAAATACAAGGTGCGAATTTGTACGGCGCCAGCGCCGAGACTTTTCATCAAAGCAACCTGGTCGGTGTGCCGCGCTGAAAACTGCCGTGCAGTAATAGCGATCGCAACACCCGCCAATAACACAGCAATGACTGCAGATAACAATAAAAATTGGCGGCTGGTTTTTAAGGTGCGCCCTACCCGCTCCTGCGCCGAATCTATATCAATCAAACGCTGATGCTTGCTTAGTTGCGGTTTTAATTGATCAACAAATACTTTTAACCTGCGGTTATCGTCAGAGGCGATCAACCATTGGTAATCAACCCGGCTTCCCGGTTGCACCACCCGGGTTGCAGGAAGATCGGCAATATTCATGATCAAGCGCGCACCGGTCATGCTAAACGGATTGGCGCTATCAGGTTCCCGAATTAATACCTGGGTAACCTTGAGTTCAAATTCACCTACTGCAACCTTGTCGCCAAGTTGGATTTTAAGCAGTGGCAACAAGCGCGAATCAACCCAGGCTTCACCGGACGCAGGTATGGCATCGGCCACTTTGATGTCAGCAGTATCAATAGCAAAAGGCAGGTTGCTGATTTCAAATTTCCCGCGCAGGGGATATCCAGCATCAACCGCTTTTACCGATGCCAAATGCATTTCATCGCCAGCAAATACCATGGAAGAAAATAACGCGGCCTGGGTCTGCCGGATATTTTCCTGTTGAGCGATGACAGGCCATTCAGGGTCATGTGGTTGGGAGCCACGCACAATATAATCCGCACCAAGGACACTATTGCTTTCGCTAATCAAGGTTGTTTCAAGCCGATTGGTAAAAACAGCTATACCACTTAATACCGATACTGCGAGCAATAGTGAAAAGCCCAGAAGCTTTAATTCACCGCTGCGCCAATTGCGCCTTAATAAATTAATTGCCAGCATCATCGCACCTACTCCCGGCCCGAAACTATCGAGCCCGCCGCTAATTCAATACGGCGTTGACACAATTGTGCCAACCGCTCCTCGTGGGTAATTAAGATCAGCGTGGTGCCCTGTGCGCGATTTAATTCAAATAACAATTCAATAATTCGCGCACCTGTTGTGCTATCGAGATTACCGGTAGGTTCATCCGCAAACAACACTTGTGGTTCGCTTGCAAATGCACGTGCGATCGCAACTCGCTGTTGTTCTCCGCCCGATAACTGTTGGGGATAGTGATGCAAACGCGACGCCAGGCCGACGCGGTCTAAAAATTCGCGTGCCTTGCTACTGGCCAATTTATCGCCGCGCAATTCCAGGGGTAACATGACATTTTCATGCGCAGTGAGACCGGGTAACAATTGAAAGGATTGAAAGATAAACCCGACATTGCCAGCACGAACTTTTGCGCGGCCTTCCTCGTCTAACAATGACAAATTATTACCATTGAGGATAACTTCACCACTACTGGGCACATCCAAACCGGCAAGTATCCCCAACAAGGTAGATTTACCTGACCCTGATGCACCGGTAATAGCCAGTGATTCACCGGCCATAACGCCGATTGAAATCGGATAAGGATCGTTAAATTACCTTCTTGCGTATTAACCTGTTTGGTAACTGAATTCGCTTGAACCATGGCAACAGCAGACATAATTGAGTAACCTTTAAGAAATACCAACACATCCATTCTATTGGCATAGGATTTTGATAACCATGCGCAAACTGAAGATTTACCTGTTTTT
>JAJQJO010000143.1 GCA_021323495.1 Cellvibrio sp.
GGGAATATAAATCGGACGTTTTTTCGCCATGGCAATCACTGACAAATATTGAGGATATAGCGCAACCATAGCGCAATTGCAGCAGAACAACCAGCATAGGAAGAATAATTATTATTTTGATCATAGTAGGGGTAAAATAATCCAGAATTTCGATCAGAGAAAGAGCAATGACCATTGATAACTTCATCACAAGACTTCACACAGCACCCGCTGACATTCAATTTACCGACACCATCGCGGTTATCGAGGCGCACTATGAATTCATACCAACCGCATTTCGAAATGGTGCGATAAAAAACGAGGCAGGACAGAATTCAGGTTCTTGTAAATTGTTTTCCTTTGCGAAATTACATGGATTAACCGAACAGCAAACGCTCGCCTGCTTTGGTGATTACTATCGCGTTGATGTATTACAACATCCTGACGCCCAAGACCATCAAAACATTCGTAATTTTATGCAGTTCGGCTGGAATGGAATTCAATTTGACAACCAGGCTTTGAACGCAAAAAAAACTGTCAGTAATTAATTATGTGGTACCAAAAAGAATTTCACCTAAACGCACGCCCGCGCGGATTTCATCTGATCACCGATGAAATCGTGCACAAGTTACCGGAACTGGCCAATTATAAAATCGGCCTACTGAATATCCTGCTAAAACATACATCAGCCTCGCTCACTATCAACGAAAACGCCGACCCGACAGTGCGTAAGGATTTTGAAAATTTTTTCAATCGCGCTGTGCCTGAAAACGAGCCTTACTATTTGCACAATGATGAGGGCAGCGATGATTTACCAGCGCATTTAAAAGCAAGCCTTGTCGGTGCCAGTTTGAATATCCCCATTACTAATGGACATTTGAATATGGGGATCTGGCAAGGAATCTATTTGTGTGAGCACCGCAATCACGGTGGCAGTCGCACATTGATAGTCACCATACAAGGCGAAGGTTTTTAATTATCGCGGACAATAAAAAACCCGCCAGCGCGGGTTTTTTTACGCTATCACACTTATTTACGAAATCCCGGTGGTAAAGTTCCAGGAGCTGCACCGCCCGGCATCATTCCACCGATGCCACGCATCATTTTCTGCATACCACCTCCTTTCATTTTACCCATCATCTTCGCCATTTGTTTGTACTGTTTTAACAAACGGTTGAGGTCCTGGATTTGAGTGCCTGAGCCTGCGGTAATACGGCGTTTGCGCGAGCCACTTAAATCATCCGGGTTGCGGCGCTCTTCCGGGGTCATTGAATTAATAATTGCTTCCATGGTTTTAAATTGTTTGCCCATGTTGGCGCTTTGTGCCATTTGCGCTACGTTGCCAAGGCCGGGCAACTTATCCAGCATAGACGTTAAGCCCCCCATATTTTGCATTTGCTGTAATTGATCGCGCAAATCTTCCAGATCAAATTTTTGGCCTTTAGTAACCTTCTTGATCAGCTTTTCTGCTTTTTCTTTATCGATAGTGCGCTCAGCCTGTTCGATCAGAGAGAGCACATCCCCCATTCCCAAAATGCGTGAGGCGATACGGTCTGGATGGAAGGGTTCGAGCGCGTCTACTTTCTCGCCCATTCCCAAAAATTTGATCGGTTTGCCCGTGATATGGCGCACTGAAAGCGCTGCCCCACCGCGAGCATCGCCATCTGCTTTGGTGAGGATTACACCCGTCAATGGCAGGGCATCATTAAAAGCTTTAGCGGTATTCACCGCATCCTGTCCAATCATGGCATCAATCACGAACAGGGTTTCAATCGGATTAATCGCAGCGTGAAGATCCTTGATTTCGGTCATCAGGTCTTCATCAATATGCAAACGGCCAGCGGTGTCCACAATTAACACATCAAAGAATTGCTTCCTGGCATGATCAATCGCGTTACGCGCGATATCGAGCGGTTTTTGTTCGCCGGTAGATGGATAGCATTCCACTCCCACCTCTGCTGCCAATGTCTGCAACTGCTGGATAGCGGCAGGGCGATAAACGTCGGCGCTGACTACTAATACTTTTTTCTTTTCGCGCTCCTTTAAGAAACGCGCCAGTTTGGCCACCGATGTCGTTTTACCCGCACCTTGCAAGCCTGCCATTAAAACAATTGCTGGTGGTTGCTGGGCAAGGTTCAGTGATTCGTTTGCCTGGCCCATAGTTGCGACCAGTTCAGCCTCAACAATCTTGATAAATTGCTGGCCAGGGTTCAACGCTTTACTGATTTGCTGGCCAAGGGCGCGGCTGCGCACTTGATCAATGAAGACTTTGACTACTGGCAAGGCTACATCGGCCTCCAGCAATGCCTTGCGCACATCGCGCAAGGCATCTTTAATATTGTCCTCACTGAGGCGCGCCTTGCCAGTGATGCTACGCAAGGTATGGGATAAACGATCGGTTAGATTCTCAAACATAGCCTGTCTCAAACAAACGGTTGATTCTTGGCGGGAAAACCCAACTGGATTAGTCAGGTCGTCCCATAAAAAGTCGCGGCGATTATACCCCCAAAGCCATCGTAAAGTGTGCAATCAGCCATAGATTCCAGAGTTAGCTTAATAAGGACTCTTCTCATCTACCCTTCTCTTTAAGGGTACCTTATGACACACTTGCGACCTTGGTTTAACCAATGAAATAGCCTACGGACCAGCTCTATCAGTATGATAACCCTAAGTGCCAACCTGATTGCCATTCTTGTCTACACTGCCGCCGCGCTTTATTTTGGTAGCCAATTTGCGCGTCAACAATCGTTTCAGCCATCGCAACTGCTGGGTGTAGCCTGTGTTGGGCTTATCGCCCATGGTGTGGGTATTTATGGCCTTAGTGTCAATGGAAACAGTTTTAACTTCAGCCTATTCTCCGCGTCTTCACTCATTTTCTGGCTGATAAATATAATCGTTCTGGTCAGTAGTTTAAAAAAGGAATTACACAACTTATTTTTGTTATTGTTCCCGCTTTCGGCAATCGCCGTATCGGTTTCCATTATTGCGAATAACCCTGAATGGCAACATTCTTTGAGTTATACAATCGCTGCGCACGTTATTCCTGCTCTCCTCGCTTATAGTTTGCTCACAATTGCGAGTCTGCAAGCCCTGATATTGGCTTATCAAAATCATGCTTTAAAAAATAAAAGTCGTATCGCCAACGCGCGTCTTTTGCCACCGCTTCAAACGATGGAGTCACTTTTGTTTGAGTTGCTGTGGGTAGGCGAAGTGTTGCTGACATTGGCGATACTATCGGGATTTTATTTTTTGGAAGATATGTTCGCTCAACATCTTGTGCATAAAACTGTATTTGCATTAAGTGCCTGGCTTATTTATGCCTTGCTACTTTGGGGGCGTTATCAAATGGGTTGGCGCGGCAATAAGGCCATTCGCTGGGCTCTGGCAGGTTTTATTTGTTTGATGCTCGCTTATTTCGGCAGCCGACTCGTACTCGAAGTGTTTTTGCAACGAGCATAACGTTTTTTAATCCCCCTTTTTATCCTGGTTATCATTGTCCCGATTTTGGGTATCGCCTTTGGTATCCATTTTTGTGGTTGGATAGTTTTTTTCACCACGATTTATCCATTTGCGCAACAGCCATCCCAGCAACGCGGCCAAACCAATCAGACCAACCAAAAAAATAAAGATGATGAACAAATAACCACCCAAATCTTTCCAATCCAAACCCCAGCCGTATACTGCCAACATCAAAAAACTGAAGCCTGCAATAAGGTTTATACCTAGACCCCGGTGTTTTAAAAGCCTGCGTAACATCATAAAAATTCCGGAAAATTATATATTCAATTAGTTTAATGCGTAGGCGACTTCTGCCTCGTCTGCAATTGCGGTTTTTATTTCTTTGGATTTAAGACGGGCTATGGAAGGATAATGCAGGGAATGAAATTGTCCGCGAGATTTCAGTAGTGTGCCATCTATATTAAAAAATGCCAAACCTATATCGGCCGCAGCGGTAAATAGATGTGACGGTAGCTCCATCACCGCCACGAAGCTAAAAATTGAACGAATACATAAGCCAGGCCAAACCCGCTAATCGCTATCAGCTTTACCAGTATACTTTTTTGAATGGCTGACAAAAACTGGAAGCGTGGATGTTTGGCAACAAGCAACTGCGCCAATACATAGATCAATAAAAACCCGCCGGCCCAATGAAGCGCATACTGGCTAAACAATTCTGATTTCATCATTACTCACTTATTCAGGTTGATTCACGGCGCCATTGGGTGGTGCCATCACGGGAATCTTCCAACACCACACCTGCAGCAAGTAACTCTTTCCGAATTTCATCTGCGCGCGCATATAGCTTGTCTTTTTTGGCCTGAATACGTTCAACAATCAATTGTTCAACTTCAGCAGCAGCGATTTGATTTGATCCACCCGCCTGCAGAAACACTTCGGGGTTTTCCTGTAGCACACCCAGAACCAAGCCCAGAGCTTTCAACTGACCAGCCAGGTTTCTGGCCTGTTCGGGATTATTTTTGGCATTATTGAGATCGCGCACCAAATCAAACATGCCAGCTAAAGCAACACGGGTATTGAAATCATCATTCATGGCTTGAACAAACGCTTTGTAATAATCGCTATCGGCAAGCTCAGATAAACTTGCTGGCAGCACATCAGAATAATCACGTAAAGCTGTATAAAAACGATCCAGACCGGCACGCGCTTCAATCAAGTTATCTTCAGCATAATTAATGGGGCTGCGGTAATGACTACTGATCAGAAAAAACCGAACCACTTCCGGTTGATATTTTTCCAACACATCGCGAATCGTGAAGAAATTATTTAGCGATTTAGACATTTTTTCGCCGTCAACACGCAATGGAGCAACATGCATCCAATAATTTACGTACTGATGTCCGTTAGCAGCTTCGCTTTGGGCAATTTCATTTTCATGATGCGGGAATTGTAAATCAGCGCCACCGCCATGAATATCAACCTGATCACCACAGCATTTTTTAGCCATAGCAGAACATTCTATATGCCAACCCGGACGGCCGTTACCCCAAGGTGAAGACCACGAAGGCTCACCTTCTTTAGCAGCCTTCCACAAGACAAAATCACGGGGATCTTCTTTTACATCGCCGACTTCAATTCGCGCACCTGCAAGCAATTCATCGACGTTTTTATCAGAAAGCTTTCCATAACCAGGAAAGCTGGTAACGCGATAATACACATCTCCATTATTCGCTGCGTAAGCATGCCCTTTTTGTACCAAGGTATTCGCGAGCTCGATAATAGGTCCGATAAACTCTGTTGCGCGCGGCTCCACGCTTGGGGGCAAAATACCCAAGCGTTGCTCATCATCGTGCATGGCATCAATAAAGCGTGCTGTCAGTTGATCATGCTTTTCATTAAGTTCATTCGCGCGACGAATAATTTTATCGTCTATATCGGTAATATTGTGTACATAATTGAGATCCCATCCCTGGCTGCGCAAAAATCTTGCAATCACATCAAAGGCGATAGATGTCCGTGCGTGCCCAATGTGGCAATAGTCATACACGGTAATACCGCAGACATACATAGAAATCTTGCCGGGGTTGATCGGTTTAAAAATTTCTTTTTGGCGCGTGAGTGTATTGTATATCTGCAGCATGCTATTCCTGATCTTCTGTTTTGCCGAAGCTGTCTTTTAAGCTGATAGCGCGGTTAAATACCGGTTTTTCAGAGGTGCTATATTTGCTATCCAAACAGAAATAACCCTGCCGTTCAAATTGATAGCTATTGCCAACCGTAGCACCAACCAAGCTCATTTCTGCCTTACAGCCTTGCAAAATTTCCAGACTGTCCGGATTAATACAATCGAGGAAATTTTTGCCTCCAGCATCTGGCGCCTCATCAGTAAACAAACGGTTATACAATCGTACTTCACAGTGAAGATTGTTCGTTGCTGATACCCAGTGAATAACACCTTTTGGTTTTACACCGTCCGCAGGGTCTTTACCCAAAGTTCCTTCAATAATACGGGCACGCACCTCAATTACATTCCCTGCATCATCTTTAATCGCCTCATCAGCCTCAATAACATAAGCACCGCGCAAACGCACGCGCTTACCAGTGACCAAACGTTTGTATTTTTTATTGGCTTCCTCGCGAAAATCTTCTTGCTCAATAAACACAGTTTGTGTGAAGGGAAGTGTACGATCACCCAAATCATCGCGATTGGGATGATTATGTACAGTCAACGTTTCGACCTGCCCCGCTGGATAATTGGTGAGAGTTACTTTTAAAGGTTTCAGCACACACATAGCACGCGGTGCGTTTTTATCCAAATCATCGCGTACACAAAACTCCAGTACACCAACATCAACAATGCCGTCGGAGCGGGTAACGCCGATACGCTCGCAAAAATCGCGCAGCGCTGCCGGGGTAAATCCACGGCGACGCATACCAGATATAGTTGGCATACGCGGGTCATTCCAACCATCGACATGGTTTTCATCGACCAGTTGTTTTAATTTGCGTTTGCTGGTTACAGAATAATTGATATTCAAACGCGCAAATTCATACTGGCGTGGTACAGCGGGAACCGGTAAGTGTAGAATGAACCAATCATACAATGGCTTGTGGTCTTCAAACTCCAAGGTACAAATTGAGTGGGTAATCCCTTCAATCGCATCACTTTGGCCGTGGGCAAAATCATAGGACGGATAAATGCACCATTTATCTCCTGTTTGATGGTGATGGGCCTTTTTAATGCGATAGATAATCGGATCGCGTAAATTAATGTTAGGCGATGACATATCAATTTTTGCGCGTAAAGAACAAGCTCCCTCTTCAAATTCACCTATACGCATTTTTTCAAACAGCGCAAGGTTTTCCTCCACACTGCGCTCCCGGAAGGGACTATTTTTGCCAGGCTCAATCAAGGTGCCGCGATACTCGCGCATTTGCTCGGCGCTCAAATCACAGACAAACGCCAATCCATTTTTAATCAAATGAATAGCCCATGCATGCAGCTGGTCGAAATAATCCGAAGTGTAGCGTACGGCGCCATCCCATTTAAAACCCAACCACTCCACATCTTGCTTGATGGAATTGACGAACTCTTCGTTTTCCTTCTCGGGATTGGTATCGTCAAACCGCAAATTGCAGGCACCACCAAATTCTTCAGCCATACCAAAATTCAAGCAAATGGACTTAGCATGACCAATGTGGAGGTAACCGTTAGGTTCTGGCGGAAAACGGGTGACGATTTTTTTATGCAGCCCTTGCTCCAGATCTTTGCGGATAATTTGTTGGATAAAATGCAAAGGTTTAGCTTTGACTTCTGTACTACCAGTATCGGCAGTATCAATCGCTGAAAGATTGTCGCTCATTGAGTTAATAAATCCGTTAGGTGTAATCGTAAATCAGGAAGGGTCTTCAATAATGACGGCTATTGTACTGAGTCAAAGACGCTTTTGATATCGTGAAAAATCGTGCCTGGTGTGCAAAAAACATTCAATTGGCCTGTGCTGGTGGCGGCGCTGCGCGATAATCACTGCGTCGGTTCAATTGGTAGCGCCTGACTGCCTGATTGTGCGCATCCAGGCTATCGGAAAACTCACTCGTTCCATCACCTTTAGCAACAAAATAGAGCGC
The DNA here is from genome assembly GCA_021323495.1 of Cellvibrio sp. Lineage (GTDB taxonomy): Bacteria > Pseudomonadota > Gammaproteobacteria > Pseudomonadales > Cellvibrionaceae > Cellvibrio. The sequence continues at coordinate 7,567 of JAJQJO010000143.1, forward strand.
TTTACCCGGCGCAGGATTGAGCACCGCTTTAATTGACGCCGCACTCGGGAGCGAGATAGGGGTTGGTGGCAATCCCGGAATCACATAAGTGTTGTAGGCTGTGGGGGCCTCGAGATCCTTGCGGGTTATACGCCCCTTGTAGCTATCACCCATACCGTAAATAACAGTTGGATCAGTCTGGAGCTTCATCCCCTGCTGCAATCGACGCACAAATACCCCCGCGATTTGCTCGCGCTCGCTGTGGTGGCCGGTCTCGCGTTCAACAATCGAAGCCATAATCAAGGCTTCATAGGCATTTTTGTAAGGCAGGTTCGCCGCACGCTTTTCCCACTCGGTATCAAGCAGTGTTTGCATTTTACGGTAGGCGTTACGCACAATTTCGATGTCCGGTGTGTTTCGGCTAAAGCTGTAGGTATCGGGGAAGATCCACCCCTCAAGACTTTTCACAGGCAGATTTAGCAACGCCAATTGCTCCGCCTCCGACTTGCCATCAAGCTGCTGCTGGATACTGCCAACTTTCACCAAAGCAGCCAGCGCTTGTTTAACCGTCCAACCTTCTACAAAAGTTACCTGGTATAAAACCACCTCTCCCTTGATAAGTTTTTGTAACAGACTTTCCGGCGTGGTGCCCGGCGGGAAAAAATATTCCCCCGCATTCACTTTATTGGCATCATTAAAGCGCGCGTAAAGTCTCAAAAGCCGCGGATGGTTCAAAATGCCAGCACGGCCCAAATCGTTAGCCAAATGACCAAGGGATTGGCCCTGCTTCAATTCATAAGTGTAACCTTGAGCAGAAATGTGCAAAGGGATTTTCAGCCACTGTTGAAGATACAACCATGCAGTCAGGGCACTTAACACAGCAACGAGAAATATACCCGCAGCCAGACGCAATAATTTCACAGTAAAAGATATTTTTTTGCTCATAAAACTCGTCGGCACTCGTTTAATAAATACCCGAGTTGTTGCTGTAATCTGTGGGCCACTTGATGTCCGCTGTAATTACTTTGCGATAGCATTGTTTTCTGGCGGTTATCAACCAATTGATATACCGGCCAGATACCATAAACACTGTTACACAAAAATATTTCATCGGCAGCCCGTAAAAAATCCAGATCCATATCAACTACGCGACAAACTATCGCCAATTCCGGTGCTAACTTTTCAATGATGACTCTGCGCATAATACCTGCAACACCGGCGGCAGATAA
>JAJQJO010000144.1 GCA_021323495.1 Cellvibrio sp.
ATAATATTTCTACCGGGGTGAACGATTCACCATAGAGCATCCGCGCCATTTTAATGATTGCAGTGAGCCAGGCATCGCGTGCACAGGGATGAATGAGTGCCGGGTCTTCAGCTGTATCAAATTTAAAATAATAAATATTTTCGGAGCGATAGAATTGGGTAACCAGTGCGTTATTTACCAATCTGCTGTAGCGCTGTAAGCGATAAAAACCCTCCTTCAATGAGCTGCTCGCCAACCATGCGAAACCCAGTGCATTAAAACTGGTAGCGCTCCACTCCTTGCCCACGCGAAAGCCCAGGGCGTTGTCGCCGATGGCGGTTTGCGCTGCACCCCAGAGTTTATACATCGCGGCAACTGGATAGCGTGCATTGTTATCGCCGAGTAGCGCGGGGTTAAGTCCGACTTTTCCGAAGATAGCCGCTGCATCTACTTGTTCCTGCTGCAATAATTTCCAGATCAACAATGCCCAACTGGTTAATGTTTTTGAGCTCATAGCGAAATCCTGTTGCATATTTTTTTGTATTATATGAATTTTTTTATTGCATGAATTTTTTCGTCATCTGGCGCCGTTAATAGGCTTGTCTGCACAGGACAAGCGATAGGCGCAAAAGGACAAATCCATTACTACGGCTAGTCGGCGAAGGACAAATTTTTTCGCTCCCGTAAACCTACTCTGGATTGGTGGAACAACTTACACCCACCAGAGGACAAGTCATGAGTGCCAACCAATCCTGTTATATGCAGCATACCCTGGCTAGACCATTCAGTTGTTTGGGAATGGGCTTGCACAGCGGTTATGTAACAACAATGATTGTTACACCGGCCGCACCTGACACTGGTTATACCTTTATTCGCCGTGATGCCGATGCCCGCCACAATATGATCAAAGCGCATTGGCACAATGTGTACGATGCAAAGCTGGGCACCAACTTGCGCAACGGAAAAGGGATAAAGGTGCTCTCGGTCGAACATTTACTCGCAGCACTTTCAGCCCATGGCATCGATAACGCGCGCATCCTGATTGATGGCCCGGAAGTGCCCGCGATGGATGGCAGTGCCCGACCCTTTTCCGATTTAATCCTCAGTGTAGGCAAGGAACAACAGAATGCGTTGCGCAAAGTGATGTTGGTTAAACGCACCGTCCAATCCTGTGAGGGCGACCGGTTCCTTGATGTCCAGCCTTCGCCTTTATTATGGATGGACCTCGAGACCACGGTGCCGCATCCTGCGCTTGGCAGTAAACGGATTTCAACGGCGGTAACCGAATTTTCGTTTATGCAGCAATTGAGTGGAGCGCGCAATATGGTCAGCCAGGAGCATATGGAGGCCTATCGCGAGCTGGGCTATTTCCAGGGCGCCAACCATAACAACCTGTTAGTTTACCAGCGCGATGAAATACTCAACCGGGGTAAACAACGCTATATCGATGAAAGCGCACGGCACCGGGTAATCGATCTCCTGGGGGACCTGACACTCGCGGACGTGCCTATAGTGGGGCACTTTATCGGCCGTGGCGCCGATCATTCGCTCCATCATTTATTGATGTTGGAGTTGATGTGCGATCCGGATAATTATCTGATTACGACGGTGAAAGATCTGGATGAAAATTGGTTGAACCTGGCAGCAGATCGGGCGCCGAGCCGCAATACCACTTATTGATGATCTATAAGATCTGCAGAAATTCACGGACAAAAAATTACCAAGCCAATGCTTTGGCTTGGTAATTGCGATTTAACCTAAGAATAAAACGCTCGTCTCATGGATCAAATAGGTGCAATACCAGATTAACGCGCACCTTTTTATTTTTATTGTGCAAATCAAACAACGGGTATCGTGTCTTTTTTTAATAAAAATCCGTGTTAAATCGCACCAACAATTAACATTCGCATCATTTTTTAACTTGGCACAGGTTTCGCTAACGTCCATTCAATCAAGGCGAGCGAAAGTGCATGGCTCGCCCGATACAGGCAGTGGAGATGTTCTGGGCAAAAGCGGAGCGCCCGACAGCTGCAGGGGCAGCTGTAAGACACGAGTTTTAATACGAGCGAATAGTCATGGCGGGAAAATCTGGTCTCGATGATGGGAAAGAGTTTAATCCAGGAGCAAAACCCGGTTATAAAACAAGCTATAAAAAATACCGTGGCATTATTATTTCAGTTGCGTTGTTCCTTCTGCTCGATGCCTCGGTGTTGCTTTTCAATTTTTATGTTTCCTTTGAAATTGCCGATGATGCGGTAGGCGTAAACCTCGCCGGTCGCCAGCGCATGCTTTCCCAACGTATGGCCAAAACGCTGCTGGTGCTGGATGCATCACGCGATGATCCACAAACTTTTAAAACTGCATTTGATGAGCTGCAACTCAGTAAAGGTTTATTTGATCAAACCCTGGCTGCGTTCATTAACGGCGGACAAGTGCGTGGCGCAGGAAAAGAAATGGTTGCACTGGCTCCGGTCCACAATCGGTTGGGTAAAGATTCGCTGCTGCACACCCTGGAGCTCTGGCGCCCCTACAAAAATGCAATCGACCTGTTTACAACGGATGTACAGCAAAATGCAGCGACTGAAAATTCGCTCGCAGCGGCAGTCGCCATGGCGCGAATGCACAATCTGGCAATTCTTACCTCAATGAACGATTTAACGGTCAGCCTCGAACAAGTGGCAGCTTCCAAAGCGACACGCCTGCGGATTATCCAAACGGTGGGCATCAGTCTCGCGATTATTAACTTTCTGTTTATTATGTTTCACTTTTTGCGGCAATTGCGCGATAGCGACAGGGTTATCGAAAAGGCGCGGCGGGAGACCACGGAAATATTGGAGACCGTTAATGAAGGCCTGTTTTTAATCGATAAAAACCTGATGCTGGGTGAGCAGCACTCAGCCAAACTGGTTGAAGTCCTGGGGCAGCAGGAATTTGCAGGGAAATCATTTCAATCGTTACTGGAAAATATTATCAATGCAAAAGATGCTGAAACAGCGCGCGCTTTTATTGAATTATTATTTGATCCGAAAGTAAAAGAAAAACTGATTGGTGATTTAAATCCGCTCAGTCTGGTTGAAGTTAACATTGCGCAGAGTAACGGCGGTTTTCTCACCAAGCACCTGCAGTTCAGTTTCGCCCGTGCCTACCAAAAAAATGACGGCATGCAGGAGATTTCCCATGTGCTGGTTACCGTGTTGGATATTACCGAGCAGGTAAAACTGCAACGTGCCTTGAATGAAAGCCGTAAGCACAACGAATCGCAACTGGAAATGATCACCGGGCTTTTGCATACCCATCCAGGTTTGCTCAGGGAATTTATTGCCAATAGTTTCAACTGCTTTAACCGCGTGAATAATATTTTGCGCCAACCCGCCAAAACTGTGCAGGCGGTGCGCGAGAAAGCGACCAGCATCTTTCGTGAAGTCCATAATTTCAAAGGTGAGGCCGCCTCGCTAAAATTGGAATTTTTTGAAAATGCCGCGCACAAAATGGAAGATACCCTGGCGCTCTTGTGCGAAAAACGAGATCTGAGTGGTAATGATTATCTTGGGTTAACTGTGCAACTCGAAAGTCTAATCACTTACACCCAACAGGTGGAGCATCTCACTGAAAAGCTTGGCCAGTTTGCCGTAGTTAGCAGCACTATCCCGCGTGGTAAAGCGATTGCCAACCATCGCAGTGATGGTTGGGATCATCTCAACGATTTTGTGCAAAACATCGCGTTGCGTAACGGCAAAATGGTCAAGCTGGTCGCCAGTGGCTTAAGTGAAATTAATCTGGATGTCGACTATCAACAAAAGCTCAAGGAAATTTGTATCCAATTGCTGCGCAATGCGGTGGTGCACGGCATTGAAACTCCACACGATAGGGAGCTGAGCGAAAAGCCGATGGTGGGCCGGATCGATCTGCGCCTTGCCAAGGTATCTGAAACAGAGATGGAGTTGACGGTGATGGATGATGGCAAGGGTCTGGATTATACCGCTATCCGCACCCAGGCCTTGAGTTCAGGTAAATGGCCGGAAGATGAAATTGAATCCTGGACCAACAAACATTTGCTCGGTTTGATTTTCCATGAGGGTTTTAGCACTGCCGCAGAAATCAATAAAGATGCTGGTCGCGGCGTCGGTATGGAAGCAGTGATGAACCATGTATTGGCACAGCGCGGGAAAATTAGTGTGTCCAGCCGCACCGGCCGTCACTGCCGTTTTGTTATTACCCTGCCGATTGTGTATACGCTCAATCGCGAAGAAATAGCTGCTTGATTTGATAAGGAAAATTAAATGCTATCACTGATGATTGTGGATGATTCAAATATCATTCGCCGCAAGATTGAACGTTGCAACGACACGGATAAATTTCGTGTTGTTGCCGCCGCTGCCAATGGTATTGATGCTATCGAATTATTTAAACAGACGCGGCCGCAAGTAGTTACCATGGATTTGACTATGCCGGAAATGGACGGTATTGCTTGCATCCAACAATTAATCGCGTTGGACGCGGGGCTGCGCATTCTCGTCATTTCTGCCCTATCGGATAAAGCTACAGGAATCGATGCACTGAAAAAAGGTGCGCGCGGCTTTTTATGCAAACCCTTTACGGATGATCAACTGCTGGAAGCGCTCACTGAGCTAACCGAAGACTAAGGCCTATCCAATGTCACAAGAAACTTTGCAAGTGTTTATCGATGGCGTAGTGCGCTATTTTCATCATACCAACGACAAGGATGTAAAAGTCGGCACCCCCTATTTAGTCGAAAATAACAACCCGGCCGCTTATGATGTCACTGGTATTATCGGCATCTCCGGTCCCTATCGTGGCTGTGTCTATTTCACCGCACCGCGCATTTTGCTCAAGCATCTATTGCTTAGCATTGGCGAGCTTGATACCAGTAACGAGCATATTTTTGATTTGGTGGGCGAAGTTGCCAATACGATTTCAGGCAATGCGCGCAGCCGTTTTGGCCATGAGTTTATGATTTCTGTGCCGGTGATGATTGAAGGTGCGCCCAATCAAATACATTTGCCTGCACAGATGCGCTCTTATGTTATTCCCGTTTACTGGAAGGCCTACCACGCAGCGGTGGTGATTTGTCTGGAGCAATAATTTTCTGGATTATTGCGTGGAAAATGGCGTACTTAAATATAATTGCTCCACTTTTTCACGCGCCCAAGGCGTTTTACGCAGAAATTTTAAACTGGATCTAACGCTGGGATCCGTCTGGAAACAACGGATGTTAATTAACTTGCCAAGTTCCTCCCAGCCGTAGTAGTCGGCAAGGCGTGTTACTATTGCTTCCAATGTCAGGCCATGTAGTGGATTATTTTTTTGTTCGCTCATGAGTTTATCCCGCAAATAAAGAATGCGCTATTCTACGCTATTTTTACCCGCTAATTTTTTGTTGTTGTAAGCAAACCAAAGTTGGCAAGCAATCACACCTATCACGCCGGATAACATCAGCAGCGAAAACGGCATAGCAGTGCCTGTGTAAAAATAAGCGAGCAATGGCCCGGCAAATGCTCCGCTACCAAAACGTAAGGTACCCATTACCGCTGTTGCCGTACCAGAGTTGTAGGGAAATTTCATTAATACCAGTGCATCGGTGTTAGTGGATATCAATGTCAGGCCAGCCATCAATGGTGCAATAGTGAATACGCTGAACCAGATAGTGAACCCAAGATAATTAAATACACAGAGCAACAAAGCGCTGGCCAGTGCAAGTGCCAAACCTGCACGCAACATCCGCAGCGAGCCGAGGTGCGTCACCAGGCGGCTATTGATAAAGTTGGCAACAATCAAACAGATAACATTAATACCAAACAAAATGCTGAATGCTTGTTCACTTACACCGAAATAATTAATGTAGATAAACGAAACCGCCGTGATAAAACAAAAGAATGAAAAAGAACCGAACATCATGCTCGCTATCAATGGCCGTGCGAGGGGATTGGAAAAAACAATTTTGTAACCGCTAAAAAAATTTCCTGCCGCTTTAGGTTGATCATTAATAGGCTTGCCAATTTCCGGTAACCATTTCCATACCAATGCCAATATCAAGGCGCCATACATTGCCAGTACCACAAAAATACTGTGCCATTCACTTATCCATAAAATTGCGCTGCCGATACTCGGTGCAAGCAGCGGAGCTAACATCATTATCATAGATAAATAAGACATCCCTTTGGCTGTGTGCTCCTGATACAAATGCCGCACCAGGCCGGGTACTACCACAGTTGCCGCCGCACCGCAAAATGCCTGTAGCGCGCGCAGAAATAAAAAGTGGTTGATATTGTCAACAGATGCGAGCGTGATACTGCAAAGGGTAAAACCGGTTAAACCAAAAATCGCCAATGGCCTGCGTCCAAGTGAATCGGCGAGCGGGCCAAACAGCAGCATACCCATGCCATAGGCGGCAAGAAAAATACTGAGTGATTGCTGCACGCTACCGATATGGCTATCCAGGTCGCGCGCTATGTCGGGCATTGCTGGCAAATACATATCCACCGCCAGCGGTGTAATCGCAATTACCGCGGCGAGTAGTATTATTAAAAACGGATGGGATTCTTTTGTCATATTCAGGTCGCATTACACATTTTGGTTGATGCTACGCGCCTGGCCGCAATTAAACGATGGGATAAGCCAAATGCAATTACACTAAAAATTCGATCATTGTGAATTGACGGGATGAACACAATTATTTTGCAATTTGGTTATAGCATCACTGTAAAGGGGTTTTAACAGTTCTAACTGCGTAGTGCCTAAATATTTCCGGGCAAACTCCCACGGCGGAACGCCGTTTTTCCAATCACAATTTACTATTGCAATGGTGGCAAGGTTTTGCGCAACGGACATTTTCAAATAGGGGCGATAATTTTTTTCTTGCGCAAAGGCGGAAAACCTATCCAGTTCTGCCAGATAAAATTCTGCACTTTTATTGAAGCTAACTTTATGCACGCCTGCTTGTTCCATAATTGCTTTTACATAAATTGGTTTAAGCGAGGCTTGTGTTTGCGGCCAATCTTCCAGATTAAAATTTCCGGTTTGTGCATGACTCGTAACAGCGAGCAAGGGGAACAGCAGGGATAGAATCAACAAGGTTTGGCGCGGAAATAACATTGGTAAATTCTCGGTGGAGCACAGGAGAAGGTAATTATACTTGCAGGTGCAATGGCTTTAGCAAACCCAATCGATTGACATTGATATAAAGGCGTGTAAACTGAGCCTCAGCTTGAAAGTACGTCTAATATTTATGCACCACATTTCGAAGTTCCAGTATAGTATTTCGTCCTGTTTACATAAGTAATTCCCACATTTCCAGCACAAACGCCCCTCGGGGTACACTTACTTTTGTATTAATAGGTAATACTATGTCTAAAACTACTACTGGCACTGTTAAATGGTTCAACGAAGCTAAAGGTTTCGGTTTCATCGAACAAGAATCTGGTCCAGACGTTTTTGCTCACTTCAGCGCTATTTCTGGTTCAGGCTTCAAAACCCTGGCTGAAGGCCAAAAAGTTAGCTTCACCGTTACTCAAGGCCAAAAAGGCCCACAAGCTGAAAACATCCAAGCTATCTAATATTAGATAGTTTATTAGCGACCAAAGTCGCTGATGTAACAGCTGAAAGGCGAAATCTTCGGATTTCGCCTTTTTTATTGCCTGCCGTTTGCTGTTGTGGTGTCTGACAAAGGTCATGACTCGAGCGCATCACCCTTGTATTTGATTCCCCCTCCCCAATTGTTCCTGAGTCTGCTTATTCCTTGGGAATCATTATGTCTGCCTCAGTCACGGCACCTGCCAATGCGCCCCTATCGCGCCGCCAAATTCTGCTCGATCTGCTGCGTCCTTATCGCCTACGCATCCTGTTCGCTCTGGTGGCATTGGTAGTGGCAGCCACCTGTGTGTTGCTGATTGGCCAAGGTCTAAAGCAAGTGATTGATAAGGGGTTTGTGGCCGGTAGTCCCGAATTGCTCAACTACGCTCTATTAGGGTTGCTGGGGGTTATCCTGGTAATGTCGGTGGCGACCTATAGCCGGTTTTACCTTGTCTCCTGGCTGGGTGAGCGCATTACCGCCGATTTGCGCCGCCGGGTATTCTCCCATTTGTTGACCCTCTCTCCGGTATTCTTTGAGCAAAACCGCACTGGTGATGTGCTTTCCCGTCTCACGAATGACACTACCCAACTTGAAACCGTGATTGGCTCAAGCGTCTCTATGGCGTTACGCAATGCCCTGCTGATGCTGGGTGGTTTGGTGATGCTGGCAGTAACCAGCTTGAAGTTGATGGCTCTGGTATTGGTTGCCATTCCTTTTGTCCTGGTGCCGATTATTGTGTTCGGCCGCCGCTTACGCAAACTTGCTCGTGCCAGTCAGGACAGCGTCGCCGACGTGGGTGCCTATACCGATGAAGTGATCCATGAAATCCGCACAGTGCAGGCCTACGGCCATGAGTTTGCCTCGGTCGCTGCATTCAATCAGCGTGTCGAGTTCAGTTTCGCTGTGGGTATCAAACGCATCCGTCAGCGTGCGCTTTTGGTTGCTGCTGTCATCACCCTGGTGTTCAGTGCAGTGGCGATGATTTTATGGGTGGGCGGCCATGATGTCCTGGCTGGCAACATCAGTGGTGGGGAATTATCGGCTTTTATTTTTTACGCGGTGATAGTCGCGAGCGCCATGGGCACGATTTCAGAAGTGATCGGCGAATTGCAGCGTGCTGCCGGCGCCACTGAACGTTTGGTTGAATTACTGGCGACCCCATCGGCATTACCCATGCCTGAAAATCCGCAAACCCTGCCTGAGC
>JAJQJO010000145.1 GCA_021323495.1 Cellvibrio sp.
CCGGGTTGGGCTGGTTAAACAGTGCGCCTTCTACAAAATTAAGCGCCAATGCGGTTTTACCCATAGACGGACGCGCAGCAAGAACAATCAGTTCACCTGGTTGCCAACCGGAAGTCCGTTGGTCCAGATCGGTGATACCCGAGGGCACGCCGGTAATATCGCTGCCGGAACGGAAGAGTTCATCGATGCGCTGTACCGTTTGTTTCAGCAGGTCGTTAACCCCGACCAGACCACCTTCTTTGGGGCGGTCTTCGGCAATTTCGGCTACCCGTTTTTCGGCGAGCTGGAGCAGGTCATCGGAATCCAGACCGGCCGGATTCATACTCGACTTACTGATTTCCTGCGCCGCTGCAATCAACTGACGAAGGGTTGAGCGCTCGCGCACGATTTTGGCGTAGGCAGCGATGTTAGCGGCACTCGGGGTATTGTTAGCCATCTCGACCAGATAACCCAGACCACCGACGCGCTCCAGCTCGTCGTGCTTGTGTAACTCTTCAGAAAGGGTGATGACATCCAGCGGCTGACCCGCTTCTTGCAGCTCGATCATCATGCGGAAGATGACTTTGTGATCGTCACGGAAAAAATCCCCTTCCGAGACTACTTCCAGCACGGCATCCAGACGATTGTTATCGAGCATTAAACCGCCCAGCACCGATTGCTCGGCTTCAACCGAGTGCGGCAAAGCGCTGTGGTTGGATAGCTCGCTGGCGAGGCGATCCTCAAAACTGGATGATTCGAAACTGGATTCAGGCATAAGGCTTTAAAACACTGGCGGAGTTATTAATTAGATCGCTATTTATTAAATCGTGTGCAAAAAAAATCGGGCACTACTTCAACCACAAAAGGTTGTCGATAGTGCCCGATTTCATCTTGCTTGTCAGCAGAAGCTGACGCGCAATGCTACTGCTTCCGGGTTATTACTCGGGAACAACAGCCAATTTAACAGCCTGGATCACTTCAGCATGCAACTGAACATCGATCTCGTATTGACCGATTTCACGCAGAACGCCTTGTGGCAAGCGAACTTCTGACTTGGCAACTTCAACGCCAGCAGCAGTAATTGCTTCAGCGATGTCGCGCGTGCCGATAGAACCGAACAGACGGCCTTCGTCACCTGCTTTAGCAGCGATGGTCACTTCCAGCGCAGCCAACTTCTCAGCGCGTGCAGTAGCACCAGCGATTTTGCCAGCAGCAGCAGCTTCCAACTCGGCGCGACGCGCTTCGAATTCAGCAACGTTTTTAGCAGTAGCAGCAACAGCCTTGCCTTGCGGCAACAGGTAATTACGGCCGTAGCCAGATTTAACGGTAACCTTGTCACCAATAGCGCCTAAGCGGCCTACTTTATCGAGCAGAATAACTTCCATCTCTATACCCCTTACTCGTGGCTGTCAGTGTATGGAATCAAAGCCAGGTAACGAGCACGCTTGATAGCAGTAGCCAACTGACGTTGGTATTTAGCTTTGGTGCCAGTGATACGGCTTGGAACGATCTTGCCAGTTTCGGTGATGTAAGCTTTCAGCGTTTCAACATCTTTATAATCGATGCGCTTGGTGCCTTCAGCGGTAAAACGGCAGAATTTGCGACGACGGAAAAAACGGGCCATGGTTATACCTCCTGCTCTTCTTCAAAATCATCTGCATCAACACCGTCTTCGTCAGACAGGTCTTCTGCGTCATCACGACGTTCGGTACGTGGTGGACGTGCCTTGCGCTCGCGGCCTTCTTTCTCAGCCTTCATGATGAATGATTCGTCAGTAACAGCGGCATCTTCACGCAAAACCATGCTGCGCAAAACGGCGTCGTTGTAACGGAAGTTGGTGGTCAGCTCTTCCAACACAGCGTCAGAGCATTCTACGTTCATCAGAATGTAGTGAGCTTTGTGAACTTTGTTGATTGAGTAGGCTAATTGGCGACGGCCCCAGTCTTCCAGACGGTGAACCTGGCCACCATCGTTTTTGATAGAAGAGCTGTAACGCTCAACCATTGCTGGAACTTGTTCGCTTTGATCTGGGTGAACCAGGAAAACGATTTCGTAATGACGCATTTATAGCTCCTTACGGGTTAAAGTCTCCCGCCCTATCGATGAATTGTGAGGCAGTGAGACAAGGAGTAGCCAGTTTTCTGATCTGCACAGAATGCAGATTCATTCCCCCCGGCTGGTTTGGGGTGCGGAATTGTACGGACTCAGCCCTGCAGAAGCAAGAATAAAGAGTGATCAACCCAAACGGGTATTGCCACTTCAGGTTGCAACCTGAAGTGAGTGGAAAGCCTCACCAAATCCTCGTTGAATGTTGACGACCCCGCCCGCCGAGGCGGGGCAGATAACGTCGTCAATCCAACACAACGGGTAACAATAATGAATAATTACACTCTCGCAAAAACCCTTTTGGGTAGTTTGCTCTGCTGCCAATTGGCAGTTACCGCACTGGCCGATGTCGCACCTTTATCGGTCAATGGCAATAAAATTCTGGCGGGTGGCACACCGGCTAGCTTCGCCGGCAACAGTCTCTTTTGGAGCAACAACGGGTGGGGCGGCGAGAAGTATTACAACGCCGATACCCTGCGCTGGCTCAAAAATGACTGGGGTTCAACACTGGTACGCGCCGCCATGGGCGTAGATGAAGCGAGCGGCTACCTGCAAGATCCCGTTGCCAACAAAAACAAGGTAAAAGCGGTGGTCGACGCAGCCATCGCCAATGATATGTATGTGATTATCGATTGGCACACCCATCACGCCGAGCAATATACCGCCCAATCCATCGCCTTTTTTCAGGAAATGGCGCGCACCTATGGCAATCGCAATCACGTGATTTACGAGGTTTATAACGAGCCGCTGGATTCTGCCTCCTGGAGCGGCGTGATCAAACCTTATGCCCAACAGGTGGTCAATGCGATTCGTGCGATAGACCCGGACAACCTGATTATTGTCGGCACCCGCACCTGGTCACAGCGCGTGGATGAAGCCTCGCGCGACCCCATCGCCGGAAAAAATATCGCCTATACATTGCACTTTTATGCCGGTTCCCATGGCCAGGCGATCCGTGATTTTGCCCAGACCGCACTCAATAACAATGCAGCGATTTTTGTAACCGAGTGGGGCTCCGTCAATGCCAATGGCGACGGTGGTGTCAACTATGGTGAGACCAACGCCTGGGTCGATTTTATGAAGCGCAATAACATCAGCCACGCTAACTGGGCATTGAATGATAAAGCCGAGGGCTCATCCTCTTTGGTCCCCGGCGCCAGCGGCAGCGGTGGTTGGTCAAGTTCACAGCTGACTGCATCGGGCGCTTTTGCCAAAGACATCATTCGCAACTGGCCGCGCGTTACTGATCCAGTCGATCCGGTTGACCCAATCCCCACCTGTTCCACTGTTGGCCTGGGCAATGCCATCCAGGCCGAAGCCTGGTGCCAGATGTCCGGTGTGCAAACCGAAAGTACCAGCGATTCAGGTGGCGGCCAGAATCTGGGCTATATCGACAGTGGCGACTGGATGACCTATTCAGTCAAAATTCCTGCGACTGGCACCTACAAAGTCAGTTATCGCATCGCCAGCCAGGCCGGTGGCGGCCAGCTGCAACTGGAAAAAGCCGGCGGTAGCCCGGTGTACAGCAACATTAATGTCCCAAGCACCGGCGGTTGGCAGAACTGGCAGACCATTTCCCACAATGTGGTCTTGCCCGCAGGCGAACAGTTGATCGCACTCTCGGCGATTACCGGCGGGTTTAATGTGAACTGGCTGAAAATCGAAAGCACCGATACCAACCCAAATCCCACCCCCATTGCAACCCTGCAAGCGGAAACCTTTAGTGCAATGAGCGGCATCCAGACCGAAACCACCAGCGATAGCGGCGGCGGGTTAAATGTGGGCTGGATTGATGCAGGTGACTGGATTTCCTATGCGGGTACGCCGGTGGATATCCCCAGCACTGGCAACTATTTAGTTGAGTATCGCGTGGCCAGTCAAAATGGCGGTGGCAGCCTGAGTTTTGAAGAAGCGGGCGGCGCACCGGTACACGGCACTATTGCAATCCCCGCCACTGGCGGCTGGCAGACCTGGACCACGGTTAAACACACAGTCAACCTGAGTGCAGGCAGCCATAAATTCGGAATTAAAGCCAATGGTGGCGGTTGGAACCTGAATTGGGTCCGCATCAGCAAAGCCAACTAATTCCACTAAAAAAGCAGTTTCCCGCAAGTCAAACCTTGCCGCCCCCGGGCGGCTTTTTTATTTACCGATGGGTTGCTTTCCAATTTTCTTGCCCGTCAATAAAGAGGAATGAAAGGATGATCCAACGGAGATTCCCGTTAATGGCTGCGTCAAAACACAAAAGCCCGCATAATAGCGGCCGCAATTACCATGACGCTTCAAGATGTATATGAGAAATCACCCCACACTTCGTCGCCTTTTTGACCATCGTTATTTACTGCTGCTACTGCTATTTACCAGCGCTATTTATTTCAAAGGGATAACACCTTCTTTTTCCTCTGATGATTTTGTGCATTTGGAAAATAATACTCACTTTGATGGTTTGGCTGACGCATCGGAAGTGTTTATCAAACCCTACGGGCGCGAATATCGCCCGCTGGTGCGCTTATCGCTTTGGTTAAATCATCAAATGGGCGATACCGCACTCGCCTACAAAATCAGCAACCTGCTCATGCATTTGTTGTGTATCGCACTGCTGTATGGATTAATGTTGCGCCTGGGTATCGCCAAAAATATTGCGCTTATTGCCAGCAGCATTTTTGCATTGCATCCCATTCACACCACCAGCGTGCTGTTTATTTTGGGTCGCACCGATTTGGTAGCAGCAGTGTTTTATCTCGCCACGCTTTACTGCGTTGCAGGATGGAAACAAGCGCCCGGTTTCGTCCAACACGCAATCACATTTATCTGGTTTGCAGCGGCACTTTTATCCAAAGAACTATCAATTACCCTACCCGCGCTGATGCTGGCGATCTTACTGTTCCAACAACAGTCCGTCTCGCTTATGAATATTGTGCGCAACCTGATACGGCTGTGGCCTTACGCACTCACCGCACTGATTTATGTAATTGCGCGGCTTTATCAGTGGCAATCCATGCCTGCTGCGGTAGCGGTGTATAGCGATTTTTCGCCGCTGCATATTGTTACCAATTATGTCGAATGGGCATTTGCACTGCTTTACCCGTTTGATCTTTACGTCGCGCGCGAATGGCAAATGTTGCATTCCCATTGGTTCATCGCACTGGCGTTAATGGCATGCTTAATACTCGCCACAGTAGCTGTGTATATCTGGCGGCCAACAGCCGCCAGGCTGGTGCGTTCGCCACTGCTCTGGTTAGGGCTTATCTGGATTATCGTGACGCTAATACCTATGTCAGGCGGTAATTCCCACCGCTGGTATTTGTATCTGCCCAGCGCCGGGCTTAGCTTGATGCTAGCCGCAGCCTGGCCAGCTACCTTTGCGCACCGGCGCAGACTGTTGAACCTGTTGCTAGCACTGACAGTGGTGATTTATTCCGGCGAGACCCTGCGTCAGGCGTACATCTGGCATAAACAAAGCAATATCAATGAACGCTTGTTATCGGACGCGGAAACCAATGAGCTGCGTCAACACGCAGCAATCGCCATCGCCAATATGCCGCTCGGCTACAAAAGCGCATTTTTATTTACTCACAGCTCGTTTGAAGAAGCACTGCGCGTTCGCTATGGCAGCAGCCCCAAAATTGAAGTGCTTAACTACCTGAATCTGGATGGACAGAATCCTGTTGGGGTCGAGCATAGTGCGGATGGCATTCGTTTTAGAATTACCCCGAATGCGCACCGTTATTTTCGTTTAAGAAACATGCAGATTTTTTTCGATAAAAACGATCCCTATCCGCAAGGAGATTTCACCCTGCGCATCGACCAACTCGATAATGCCGGGCGTATCAGTGTCTATACGCTCCAGCCTCCCACACCTGTGCAAACGCCGATCTATTATTTCGACGGCGAGCATTTCAAACGCCTGGTAGAATTTTAGTGCGCAAAGGAAAAACTTATGTCCATCGAATTTTGGGAACTCGGCAGTTATATCGTGACGGTGATCGGCTTGCCGCTGGCGATTTGTGTATTCCTGTATGAGCAGCGCAAGGAACGTGAAAACGAGGAAGAAGAGGTTTATCAACTGCTCTCGGACAACTATCAGGACTTTTTGAAAGTCGCCTTGGAAAACCCGGATCTGCGCCTGTTTTCCACCAGTGGCAGCCCATCATTAAATGAAGAACAAAATGAGCGGTTGCTAATCATTTTCAGCATGCTTACCTCATTGTTTGAGCGGGCTTACCTGTTGCTCTATGAAGAAGACATGGCTCCCAAGCAAGCGCGGCGCTGGAACTCCTGGGAAGATTACATTGTCGAGTGGTGCAACAAACCCCACTTCCGCAGCTTGCTGCCCAAACTGTTAATCGGTGAAGATCCAAGCTTCGCCAGTTACATCGAAAAAATTGCCGGCCAGAATATGCCCGCACTTGCAGCTCAACGGGCGGATTGATTGGCCGCAGCCACTCCGGCCAAAGACACAACATTTTTTTTGCGATACTCCGACGGCGTTATTCCCACTATGCGTTTGAAAAACCGGTGAAAGGCCGATTGGCTGTTAAAGCCGGATTTGTACAGAATATCCAGCACCGTATCCCCTGCACACTCGGGCGCCACCAACAGGCGCTTGGCCTCCTCCACCCGCTGGCTATTGATGAACTCGAAAAAGTTCTGCTGGTAATGGTCGTTAATGATGGTCGACAGCTCGCGCGGCTTGATCCCAATCTGCTCGGCAAACCGCTCCAGGTTGATTTGGCTTTCCAGATGCAGACGCTGTTCGCGGATGCCCTGCTCTACCGCTTCAAGCTTTTTATCCACCTGCGGCATTTCCTGCAAACGGTCTTTTTCCGGCTCAACTGCTACGACCAATTCCTGCTGCAACAGCTCGCGGGTATTGCGCCAGCCAAACAGGAACAGACCATTCACCAATAACACCGTCAGGTAGTTATTCAGGATACCCAACAGATCATTGGTATCTCCGCTCACGTAGCCACCCAAAAAATAGGCGACAAACGACCAGAGCCAATGGATAAAAAACCCGCCCAAGACCCAATCTGCCAAACGCAGCTCCCGCTCGGCAATACTGGAATACATTTGCTTTAACCGCTGACGTAAACGGTATTCGGTATAGAAACAGGCGAGCACATAGATAAGCGGTGAGCACTTTACTAAAAACCAGACAAATGCCAGAGCCGCGCGATCGGCAGCTGACAACGCCTCCCAATGCCATGGCAGCCAGTCGTAGATACTCAAGTCATAGGTAAAAATCACCCCTATCGCCAGCAAGGCGGGTACCAAATGCACCCCATGGCGCCAGTGATGCAAGTCGATCTCGCAAGACAGGGAGCGCAAATAAAAGAACAGCACCGGCCCTTGCAACAACAGGCAGGCCGACAGTAGTGCAGGCACCCAGGGGTAGCTGGCAACTGCCATCGATTGAAAGCTGGTGTTCCAGGTGATCAGCGTGGTGGTGAGTGTGCCCACTATCAAAAGGAAAAAAACTTGCAGTAAACGGCGCGGCTGTTTCCGTACGCCGGGCAAGATTCCAAGCGCAATACACAGTATCAGGGTTTCCAGGATGGTCAGGGCAATGACCACTTCGTGCAGATTGAGTAGTAGGTTTTTCATTATTTTTCTCTCTTGATGCGGTACCCGATGGTTCGGCACCCCGATGGTTCGGCACCCCGATGGTTCGGCACCCCGATGGTTCGGCACCCCGATGGTTCGGCACCCCGATGGTTCGACATCCCAGTTATTTTTTTTATGGTTGCTATCCCAGACGAGAGCAGCGCAAGGGATTGTTTGACCGAGCCACTAAATTATCACCGTAATAACCACCTTCTCGCCCGTCCCACTTTGCATTTTCACTAAGTGGGGCTTCTCAGTTTTATCTGGTATGCAAAAAACAGGAGGATTACCCCTCGCATGGGATGAAATAGTGATCACCAATGCGGCGACTGACTGCATTTCAACTCTAACAATAATGAGAGGCATCACTAATGAAAAAGCTCGCCAAGGCGATGGGGTTACTCCCTATTGCACTTTTACCACTATTGATTGGACAGGCTACCCAAGCCCAAACCTGCGGCTGGAACCAAATCTGGAAAGACGATTTTAACGGCACCGCCCTTGACCGCAACAACTGGTCGCAAGAAGTCAATGGCGACGGTGGCGGCAACGGCGAACTCCAGTATTACACCGACCGGCCACAAAATATGTGGGTCAGCGGTGGCTTGCTGAATATCAAGGCAATCCGCGAAGCCTATGATGGCAAAAGTTGGACGTCTGCCCGCCTGCGCACCAAACACGCCCAGGACTGGACCTACGGCAAAATCGAAGCGCGAATCAAAGCGCCCAGCGCGTCCGGCACCTGGCCCGCCTTCTGGATGCTCACCAGTGAACAACAGCGCGATTCCCACGGCTGGCCACAAGGTGGCGAGATCGACATTCTTGAAACCGTCAACACCAGCGAAGATATCCTCGGCACCCTCCATTACGGTGCCTACTGGCCCTATAACGGCAATACCGGCTGGCCGAATCCGGACAACCTGATCGCCCCTGAAGCCGGTCGTACCAAAACCGATTTCCACATTTACGCCGTGGAATGGTATGAAGACCGTATGGTCTGGTCGATCGATGGTGTACCTAAAATCACCAGCTCACGCACCAAGCTTGATGGCGCTTCACCTCTGAGATCCAACTGGAAC
>JAJQJO010000146.1 GCA_021323495.1 Cellvibrio sp.
CCTTTATTAAATAAAGGGAGTGCGTTTACCCAGCGTGAACGGCAACAATTTAATCTTGAGGGGCTGCTGCCCTATAACATTGAAACGATTGAGGAGCAGGAAGCGCGTGTCTATCAGCAGCTGTGCTCATTCGAATCGCCAATCGATAAACATATTTATTTGCGTAATATCCAGGATACCAATGAAACGGCTTATTTCCGTTTGGTAACTGACCATCTCGCAGAAATTATGCCGTTAATCTACACACCTACCGTTGGTTTGGCTTGCCAGCAATTTTCCAAAATATACCGGCGTAAACGTGGTCTATTCATTTCTTATCCAGACCGTGAGCGAATCGAGGATATGCTGCAAAACGCCACTAAACAAAATGTCAAAGTGATCGTTGTTACGGATGGCGAACGTATTCTGGGGCTCGGTGACCAAGGGATCGGTGGTATGGGCATTCCGATCGGAAAGCTGGCACTTTACACCGCCTGTGGGGGTATAAGCCCTGCCTATACCTTACCGGTTACGCTTGATGTGGGCACCAATAATCAGGCGTTGTTGGATGATCCTATGTATATGGGCTGGCGTCATCCTCGTATAACTGGCGATGACTATTACCGCTTTGTCGATGAATTTATCCAGGCAGTAAAAGTCCGTTGGCCCAATGTGCTATTGCAATTTGAGGACTTCGCGCAAAGTCATGCAACTCCATTGTTAAATCGATATCGCGACCAATTGTGCTGCTTTAACGATGATATCCAGGGAACTGCTGCAGTTGCCGTCGGTACATTGATGGCTGCCTGTACCGCCAAGGGCGAGCAACTTAAGGATCAGCGCATCGTATTCGCGGGTGCCGGTTCCGCGGGGTGTGGTATCGCAGACCAAATTATCAAACAAATGAAAGCTGAAGGCGCCAGTGATTTAGAGGCGCGCAGCCGGGTGTTTTTGATCAGCCGCGATGGATTGTTGCAAAGAGACTTGCCCGGGTTATTTGATTTCCAAATCCCGTTTTGCACCCCTGACGAGGTGGTAAATGGCTGGGTATTGACGCATGGTCGCGACGAGGGATCTATCAATTTGCTGGATGTGATAACGAACGTGCATCCATCTGTATTGATTGGAGTGTCCGGCCAAGCCGGTTTATTTAGCAAGGCTGTGATCGAAGCAATGCAGGCCCATTGTGAACGCCCGTTGATATTGCCGCTCTCAAACCCAACCTCCCAGGTTGAGGCGCAACCCGTCGACATCTTGCGATGGACTTCTGGCAAGGCTTGGGTTGCAACTGGTAGCCCGTTCTCCCCGGTTGATATGGGGGAACAGGTAATCGAGATCGCGCAATGTAATAACAGTTATATATTTCCAGGTGTTGGTTTGGGAGTAATTACCGCGAAAGCAACGCGCATCACCGATAATATGATGATGGCGGCAAGTAAAGCTTTGGCTGATGCATCACCTGTTGCTCAGACAGGACAGGGAGCTTTGTTGCCGCCGTTAGGCGATATCCGGGAAGTAAGTAAAATAATTGCCAGAACAGTAATATTACAAGCGGTCGCTGATGGAGTGGCGCTGCCCATACCCCATGACTTAATAGACGAAAAAATTGAGAAGAACTTTTGGCAGCCGGAGTATCGGGAATACAGACGTACTTCGTTTTAGATACAAATCCTGGTTAATTGGTGTTGTAAGTAACCTGTGCAATTTACCCTGCCAGTTTGTATATGCTAGGCTTCAGTAGAGAGTACAACGTTGCCTTGAACCAGATGTTATAAGAACCGCAAAAGGTCAGCTAAATTATCAAGAATGTTGGATTCCGGAGAGAAAAGGGTGACAACTGGTCATGTTGACCATAAAATCGCCATCCAATGAAAAATAGATGACTTATGTGCCATTCTTGCTATCGTTTCTTTTACAGGTGATGCAGAATACGCACTAAGTAGAGGAGCAAGCCCTATTGATAGGAGGTATTTGAGTCTTGGTAGATTCAGCTTTACCTGCGATCAATATAGATCGGCATTGTTGGTGTGAGATTTGTCCCCATATTGATGTAATGCTAGATACCAGGGTTGGGAGAGTTTGTATGTAAAGCGGGAATGACATCCCCTTGTTTTTAGCAACAAAGTGTAAAATTTATACAGACGTATGCTCGACCTTAACCCAATTTATAGCTTTTTAATCGACCTGAGTTGTTCGATAAAGGACTAAAACATGGATTTTCTTTCTGCACAGAAATACCTTTTAACCAAACACCAAGCCAAAGAGATGTTTCCCTCTGGCCCTGATATGGCGGTCTACAAAGTCTGTCATAAGATGTTTGCCACCCTCACGGCAGAAGGTGGGGTTCCACGCGTCAGCTTAAAGTGTGATCCTGATCTTGCTTTGCAATTGCGTGAGCAATATCCGGCGGTGCGCCCGGGTTTCCAAATGAATAAAAAGCACTGGAATACCATTATCCTTGATGGTTCCGTCCCTACTGAGCAGATTCAGCGCATGATTGATCATTCTTATCAATTGATTGTGGATAATTTACCAACTGCTGAGCGCGACCAATTACTCGCGTCAAAAAAGTAATTTCTGCTGGTGACGCTGGGCAAGAGCCTGGCGTCTCTTGTCATCCGGGTACCAAGCATGTCACATGACGCAACTGGTATAGGCTCATCTGCAAATCAGGCAATACATTCTGGTGAATCTGCTGATGTCGGCTGCTGTCCGTCGCTATTGGATACGGCCACGCGATTAAAGCTGATTCGCGATGCGTTTGGCTTCTCCCAGCGCGAGCTTGCCAAGCGTGCCAAGGTGACCAATAGCAGCATCTCGATGATTGAACAAGGGCAGGTTAGCCCGAGCATTCAATCCCTTACCCGTATACTCGCAGCATTTCCTATAAGCCTGGCTGATTTTTTCAGCTTCGAACTCCCTTGTAAGTCTGGTGCAATTCCGGTGGCCAATGTGGATTCCTCAATGCGGCATCTGGACATATGCATCGAGTCTTTATTGGCGGGTTCTGCTACCGCATTTATTGCACCTAGTGTTGATTATTGTGGCGTGGTGCTCGATGGGGAAATTCAATTGACATTGATTACTGGTAACCAATTGTTGATCAAAGGCGATAGCTTTTACGTCCCGGCAGGCCAGTTGTTTCGTCTAATTAATACCTCCGAAAATGATGCGAATTTATTTCGCTGTTCGCTTTTTGTGCACAAAAGGTAATAGACGTAAATTTTTGCGGGGTATCCCCCGCAGCCTGCACTCCAATAAGGCAACTCGCTCCGATCCTGCTACACTCAAACCCAGATTTTCCCTCCTCGTTCTTACTAACAAGAGAGATTTACTATGTTTCAAGGAAAAGCCCTAAAGGTTTCTCTGTTGCCTGATGGCATAGCTGAACTGACCTTTGATTTACAAGGCGAATCGGTGAACAAATTCAGCTTGCTCGTCGTTTCTGAACTTCAGCAGGTGCTCGATTTACTTGAGCAAGCAAAAGATATTCGGGGGCTGCTGATTAAAAGTGCCAAGGATGTGTTTATTGTGGGGGCCGATATTATGGAGTTTGGCACTGTGTTCGCATCTGGTCCCGAGCAAATTACCAGTCATTTGGCTACTAACAATCGTAACTTTTGTCGCCTTGAAGACCTCCCATTTCCTACCGTGGTGGCGATAAATGGTTTTGCGTTGGGAGGAGGGCTGGAATTTTGTCTGTCCTGTGATTACCGCATCGCCAGCACTGCCGCGAAAGTCGGTTTACCCGAGACTAAACTGGGCATTATTCCTGGTTGGGGTGGTACAGTGCGCCTGCCGCGCGTTGCAGGTCTTGATACCGCCGTTGAATGGATTGCTGCCGGCAAAGAAAACGATGCAGATACTGCGCTGATTGCACGCGTAGTGGACGCAGTTGTTGAACCTGCGAAATTGAACGACGCGGCGCTGAATTGTTTACAACAATGTATTAGCGGGAAGTTTGATTATCAGGCGCGCCGTACGCAGAAAAAATCTCCGCTCAAATTAAATTTTATTGAATCCATGATGGCCTTTGAGACTTCAAAAGCATTTGTGGGTGCACAAGCCGGGCGTAATTATCCAGCTCCTGTTACTGCCATCAAAGCCATGCAGAAAGCTGCGGATAAAGGGCGCGATGAAGCGTTGCAAGCCGAGGCGGAAGGTTTTGCCAAAATGGCACAAACACCAGTGGCACAATCGCTGGTTGGTATTTTTATTAACGAGCAAATGCTGGGCAAAAAAGCCAAAGGCTGGGAGAAAAAGGCAGATAAAAAGATCGCCCGTGCTGCAGTGTTAGGGGCGGGAATTATGGGTGGTGGCATTGCCTACCAATCGGCATTAAAAGGCGTGCCGATTAAAATGAAAGATATTGCCCAGCAGGGTATCGATCTTGGTTTATCGGAAGCCAATAAATTATTGAGTAAACGTGTTGAGCGCAAAAAATTAACGGCATCTGAAATGGGGGATGTGCTGAACCGTATTGAGCCTGCATTGAGCTACGATGGCTTTGATCAAATTGATATTGTGGTTGAAGCCGTTGTTGAAAATCCCAAAGTAAAAAAAGCAGTGTTGGCAGAAGTTGAAACCAAAGTCAGTAGTGACACTGTGCTTGCATCAAATACTTCCACCATTTCGATTAGCTATCTTGCCGAAGGTTTGGCGCGTCCGGAAAATTTCTGTGGCATGCACTTTTTTAATCCCGTACACATGATGCCTCTGGTAGAAGTAATCCGTGGCGAAAAGACCTCAGACAACGCTGTCGCCCGTACTGTAGCTTATGCCAATGCCATGGGCAAAAAGCCTATAGTAGTAAAAGACTGCCCTGGTTTTTTAGTAAACCGTGTACTTTTTCCCTATTTGGCCGGTTTTGCAATGTTGGTGCGCGATGGGGTTGATTTTCAGCGTATTGATAAATTAATGGAAACATGGGGTTGGCCGATGGGGCCTGCTTATTTATTGGATGTGGTCGGTATTGATACTGCGGTGCATGCTGAGAAAGTGATGGCGGATGGTTTCCCTGATCGTATGCAGCGTGATTTCACTTCCTGTACTGACGCGCTCTTTGCTGCTGGTCGTCTTGGACAAAAAAATGAAAAGGGTTTTTACAATTACGAATTGGATAAAAAAGGAAAGCCCGCCAAAGTCGCTACGGCTGAAGTAATTGAGATTCTTAAACCGATCATTCAAGGTGCGATTGAAATTAGCGACGAGGATATTATCGCACGCATGATGATTCCTATGGCTACCGAATTAACCCGCTGCCTTGATGAGGAAATAGTGGAAACGGCAGCTGAGGCAGACATGGCACTGGTATATGGAACAGGTTTCCCTCCATTCCGTGGCGGTGTCTTCCGTTGGATAGATTTTATCGGCGCGCAAACTTTTTGCGATATGGCTGCAAAATTCAGTACGCTCGGTGCGCTTTACCAAGCACCGGACAGCCTCAAAGCCAAAGCGGCTAACAACCAAAAATTTTACGGCTAAGGAGTCACAATAATGAGCTTACAACCACGCGACGCCGTCATAGTTGATTACGCCCGCAGTGCAATGGGACGTTCCAAGAACGGCTGTTTTCGCCATATGCGCGCCGATGATATTTCTGCTGCGATTATTAAAGGCCTACTGGCGCGCAATCCCAAATTGGATCCAAACACAATTGATGATTTGCTTTGGGGTTGCGTAATGCAGCGTGAAGAACAAGCATTTAACGTTGCACGCAATATTTTATTGCTGGCTGGTTTACCTCATACCGTTCCTGCCCAGACCATCAACCGTCTTTGCGGTTCTTCAATGTCGGCGCTACATACTGCAACGGTCAATATCCGGGCCGGGCAAGGTGATGTGTATTTGATTGGAGGTGTCGAACATATGGGGCATTTACCTATGTATGATTCGGTAAGTATTAATCCATTGCTGGGCCTGTCCGTCGCCAAAGCTGCTGGCAATATGGGAATGACGGCTGAATACCTGGCGCTGCTGCATGGTATCAATCGCCAGCAGATGGATGAGTTTGGTGCGCGCTCCCATCAACTCGCCGCCAAGGCGCGTGAAACTGGTAAGTTCCATCGCGAGATTCTTGCGGTTGACGGTCACAACAGCGATGGTTTTTTAATCTCCGTCGATCAGGATGAAACCATTCGTCCCGAAACGACTGTTGAAGCATTGGCCAAATTACCGCCGGTATTTGATCCTAAGAATGGACAGGTTACTGCCGGCACTTCCTCGCAATTGAGTGACGGGGCTTCGGTGATGCTGGTAATGTCTGCTGAGCGAGCGAAATCGCTGGGCTTAAAACCTATCGCTAAAATTGTGTCACTCGGTCTCGCTGGTGTTGATCCATCCATTATGGGATACGGTCCTGTTCCTTCGACAGAAAAAGCACTGAAAGCGGCTAATCTCACCATCGACGATATTGATGCAGTAGAGCTTAATGAAGCGTTTGCGGCCCAGGCATTACCGGTATTGAAAGATCTGAAACTACTCGACCTGATGAACGATAAGGTGAACCTGCACGGCGGAGCTATTGCGCTCGGTCACCCATTCGGCTGCTCAGGTACGCGAATTACCGGTTCTCTGTTAACGGTCATGCAGGACCGCGATTTAAATCTCGGTGTTTCAACCATGTGTATAGGTTTAGGGCAGGGGATTACTACGGTATTGGAACGCTTGAATTAAAATAATTGTCCATAGGGTAGCTATCCATATAATGATTAGTAAGAAAGGGCCAACAAGTGTTGGCCCTTTCTTTTTGGTGCTGAAAAGCAGATGCAAGTTCGCCCGATTTGAGGTGATTGGTCTGTTAAACTGCGCACCGCGATTGAATTTTTGGGAAGAATGTGTTGATCCATTATTGCACCGACCAAACAACCACGGCAGCTACGCTGCTTGAGAAGGCTATCTACCAGGCTCAAATTGCACAGTCTGGTCAGATGCAGAATGTCCTTATCCAATTCGACCATACGCAATATTATTCGCCCGACCAGCCGTTAATCGCGTTATTGGCGCTAATCCATATCAAGCTTGATGCTTGTGCGATTCCGGTGATGGAGGGCAGCATTTTTGTTTTCACACCTGAGCATCTGAGTGCGCTTCAGTCCATGCCTGATAGCTATCAAGCGATCAGGGATTATTGCCAGCTTCATTCACTGCCTTGGTTGTTCATGTCCGATCCATGGTGTCTCGCTCCTGTATACATACCTAAGCCTTGGGGGAAGGAAATCTGGTATACAGGCATCGAAGTTCGGGGTCAGGCCGGAGTGCAGGCTGAGGGAGGTAATATTCCCTTGCCATGGTTGTTAGAGCTGATGTCGACGCAAACTGGTTTAGTTGAAAAGCACCAGCCTATCCTGCTTAAGGTTCTCGACCCATTGGCAGATGAAGTTTATGGCGATCTTTATTTTGAACTGCATGAAGAAAAACAGGAAGTGTATGTTGTTACCCACGTTGACCCACAGGCATGGCCAAACGGTACGGGTGCGATTCAACTTGGCTTCGCCGCACAAAAACGTCAGCACTATCAGACTACCGAGGAATTCAAAAGGGCATATCTTGCGGCGGTGAAGGAATATGAACTAGTCAGACGCTTGTTGGATAACAGGCTAGATGAAAAAAAGATTGCACATGGAGTGTCACCCAGCCAGCCAGTAGCGGCATCAGAGTTGATATCCTGGATTAATGAGTTGTCGCAAGCTGATGAAAGTAAAGTATTAATTACAAAGGAAGCGGAGCTCCGGCGAGTCATGAATAGTTTTGTGGCGGATTATCCTTTAACGGTGGGGGATGTGGTGACTGTCCCCAGGTTGGTACCTCATGCTTTGCAGCATGGTGTCAGGGTGATCGAATTCCAGACTCCGGTTTATGAACGTAAAATCCTGAGTTTTGCGCAAAAGGTATTGACTCAATCACATTGGGATACAGAAGATGCCCTCCGCTTAGCTGACATGGATTTCGCCCGGCTTCAACCACCTGAGCGCTTGAACAATGATCCGCAAATGCTGATTGAGCGCATTGTCAATTTTGAAGATTTTGAGGTTCTGCGTATCCAGCTAAATGGAAATTATCTGCTAACCCGCAACGATTATTCGATCATCATGATAGTACAGGGCGCTTTAAGCCTGAGCGCCGCAGATAAAATAACCTTCTATGAGGCGGGACAGGCACTGCTGATTCCTGCCGCGAAGCTTAATTGGTCGGTCTCCAGTTCAGCACCCTGTATTTTTCTCGTGGCTTCGCCGCATTAAATCGTCGCAGGTTGTAAATAGGTTTTGGAATAATTGGGTGCTAGAATGCGCCCCGTCTTGTATTGAGGTGCAGAGGTAAGCATGTCGTCTTTTTATGAAATTATTGAGCTGTTGAATGGCGATGTGGCACTGGCGCGCGCTGACGATGAAAATAATGAACCTCTGGTGACAATTCGTTTTTCCCAGGAATCTTTGGCCTTTCTGGGTGAGGAAAAATTCCTTGTGGCTAAAGCAATGATTGAAGCAGGGATGGAAGCTGCAGGTGATATTGCTGATCAACAGGCGGAAGCTATGTCAGATGACGTGGTGGAAGATTTAAGTGATGCGGAAAAATTGATGCTGCATTAAATAATAAGTAATTTTTTAGTAATCCAGATAACTATTCATTAAACTATTGATCCTGTAATACCAAATAGTGTTCGCCTCCTTGCCTTACTTCAATATCCTGGGTCAATATATTGAAGCAATCCTGCGTTATATAATTTAATTGTTTTTAAAAGCCTGTCTCGCGAACTCTCAGCAATAACCCTT
>JAJQJO010000147.1 GCA_021323495.1 Cellvibrio sp.
CCGCAAAGGCAAACCTTTCCAATGTGTTATCGGCACCGGCCGTGTGATTAAAGGTTGGGATCAAGGCCTGATCGGCATGCAAGTCGGCGGCAAACGCAAACTCCAAGTCCCCGCACATTTAGCTTATGGCGAGCGCCAAATCGGCGCGCTGATAAAACCCTATTCCAATCTGGTATTTGAGGTTGAGTTATTGGAAGTTCTCACCCGGGACGATTAACCGTAGGTTGTAGCGGACGCGCAGCCTGAGCTTGCGAACCCCAACATTCCCGCCCTCAACAGCTTGCACAAATTTCAACCAATGATATACATTAGGCAAAATGTATATCCATAGGCACAATCAAAATGCAAATCGCCAAATGGGGCAACAGCCTCGCCATCCGCATTCCTGCCAGCGTCGCCAAAGCACTCTCGCTCAAAGAGGGCGATGAGGTACAGATATTGCCTTCCAGCGATGGTTTTGTCGTCACCAAAGACGAGAGCAAAACCAAAGCATTGGAAACCATCGCCAGCTTCAAAGGGCGTTTAAACAAGGATTTCCAATTCAACCGGGATGAAGCCAATGAAAGATAGGATTTTTGTGGACACCAACATCCTGGTGTACGCACTTTTGGACGACAGCCATAAACAACAAACCGCACTCAATCTCCTGGAATCCGGCTGTGTGATCAGCGTGCAAGTGCTGAACGAATTTACTAACGTCGCCCGCAAAAAAGCAAAACTCGACTGGCAGGAAATTCACGAGCTGAGCAATGCCATTCAAAGCCTCGCTGAAATAATTCCGCTAGATTTAGCGATTCACAATCGCGCGTTAACGATTGCTGCCAGTCACGGTTATAGTTTTTACGATTCGCTGATCATTGCCGCAGCCAGCGAAACCAACTGCAATGTTCTGCTTTCCGAGGATATGCAACACTCGCAAAAAATCGGCGAACTCACTATCAGCAATCCCTTTAAACAATAAAAGAAAATTGGGGGTTTTTACTATGGCTAAATACACAAAAAAGAAATAGAACTACTAGCCAAACAAATGCGCAGCTATTATTCATTTACATGGTCAAGGTACAGGCAAGCACCTCTTAAACTCTGATGAAGAAACTCATAATCATGCGGAAAATATACGGCCACTTATTCGTGCAGCTTTCGCAGATAGTTCATTGCTGATTATTGGCTATAGCGACGCATCAGACGCGGTCTTTCCAATACTTACTCAAGAATACAACGGCAGAGAGAATTTATGGCAGACGGGTATGAGGCCGCCCAAACTAGAATATTGATAGTGCCTTGGAAATGCAGACAATAGTTTTTTCTACGATTACGCTTCTTGCACAGCAGGAGTATTTGCAGATGTGGAAGCACCTGTTTCAGTGTTGCAAATTTGAATGGATATTGCGAGCAACAAGACTGTGATGAAACGAGTGATCAGATAGGCTTCCAGAACTTCATTATTGATTTAGGTATTTTGTTCAGATATGTCGCGCATCCAGCTTCACCTACTATTAATTCTTTACTCCAAGCCGCCCATCTTCAATTCTTGATTTAATCCCCGCCGCACCCCAAGCGGTGGCTATTTTTGCTTGTTCTTCTGCGCTCATCAATTCAAAGTTTCCAACAAGTGATTTATCAAACTGTAATTCATCCTGATGAAGTACAGTGCCGGATTCACTGACAATGCGCGTAACGCTATTAGTCGATGGGTTATAGATTACACTCACGTGAAAACCTTCGTATTCAAATTCCCGGTTATCTGACATAGCAATTTCCCCTCAGTGTTCAGATCGTAAATAAATCAACGTACCCGCGTTAAACTTTGCACCGTCAAATCCAGCGCCTTATGCATATCCAACCGTGCCGAGTGGCCGACATCAGGATGGTTAAGTTCGTTGTTGCGCTCCGATGGCAATATCGGTGAGGTGAGGTCATCTGCATCGGTAGGCTCAAAGTCCGCTTCTTCACCAATCGTCATCGCACTGCGGCGCAACAAGATGCGCAATTGCTCCGGCTCCAGGTGCGGATTTATCGACAGCATCGCAGCAACCAAACCCGCAACCAGCGGCGTTGCATAAGATGTACCGCAATGTTTCGCCCCTTCTGCGCCGGCTTGCAAACTTGAACTATGCACACATGCAGCGGCGGTAATATCTACCCGCGTATCGATATTGGACGCGCCGCGTTTTACTACATAGTCCGGATCAGTAACCTTTGCATCTTTTTTATCGCTGCGTTCATGGCCGCCGACAACCAACAATTGTTCTGTTACAAACGACGATGGCAACCGATATTCATCAAGGCCAGAAAAGGAGGCTCCGTTGCCGGCCGAATTAATTACAATCACATCGGGATGTTTCATGCGCAACCAGAGAAAAAATTCTTCCAATAATTCTTCGTAACCACTCATCGCCAGGCCCGATTTGACTAACGAATCCACATCCTTGCCGTCCACATTTTTTGCGCCCACGCGATGTATGCCCCAACTCCAATTGAGCACACGCACACCGTCCTCAACGAGATTGACTGAGGCGGCGACATTCGCGGTAATTCCCGCATCCGAATTGCGATCTACAATTACATCAAAACCCGGTCCGGCTTTATCAAGCCCGCGCAAAAAACCTGAATTTCCACCATTATTCCAGCTAGCCGCTAATATTCCGGCAACTGTCGAGCCATGGGATTCCGGTTTTTTTGCATCGCGTGCATACAAACAGGTACGGGTACTATTGCGGCGGCAATCACCGAGATAATCGGCAAAATCCGGCGAATCAAAATCGACATCGCGTTCGATAAGGCCGATTTTTATAGGTTGTGTTTTTAGCGGCTGGCCTTGTGCGGGAACGCGGCGTAAATAAAAATCGACGGCATTAAGAAAACGATTCGAGGCCCACTCACCTTTATTGACGGAATCTTCATTATGCATTTCACCTTCAATTTCTTTTTCTGCACCGGATTCTTCGATAATTACGGCATCCACACTGACTTCACTGCCGAGCCGCAAGACCAATGCATCCCGCTCCATAAGATTGTTGGCGGGTAGACGAAATTGATAGGTATTCAAAGGAGGAATTGCGCCGACGATGCTGGCCTTATATTTTTCTGCCAGCTTGCGCGCTTCTTGCAGGCCATCAAAATTCTCTTCGACTATCACACTCACCAGATCGATATAGGTTGTGAGGCCATCCATATTTTTGGCGACTTGCTTTTTATTCGCCGCCACAACATGGCTGCCTTTCATACTCAACCACACCGGATTACTTTTTTCACCGCCCTGCTCCAACCATAGCGGCGCACTTTGGTGATCAGTCGTGGCGATTTTAATCCGTAAAATTCCACCATTACGTTTCATTACACCGGGCGATAATGCTTTCCCACCCAGCAAAACGCGCAACTCATTATCGATTAGCTTGCCGTTGGTACTGACACAAAACTCCTGTTCTGCTTGCGCGAAAAAATCGCCGCAGCGTTCAAGACGATCAATACGCAGTGAATCCGCATAAGTACCGCCGGCGAAAAAGATCGATGATGAAAGAATATAGGCTAACCAATATCGGGGATGACCAATTGCCTGCATAGATCCTCTCTCAAGGTATATTTCTGAAACGTACCTATTCTAAACGTACCTATCCTAAACGCGCCTATTCTAAACGTGCCTATCCTATTAGGCCTTTGCTGCATCTGTCTGTGTGATTGGATACGTATTAGTGACAATTCAGCATCCGGAATGCTTGGGGCAGCACTATAGCTTCGCATTAAAAAGCATAAACACAGTATCTAAACGTTCAGCAACATCAACCTGATTTTTTGCAATGAGTATTTCCACCACACACTCAGCCGTACACAAACCTCCTTCGGGCTGATTACGCCTAAGCTGATACCGGGAAAGCTGACGGGGTCTAATACGAGCTCCAGGCAAGTTTTTTAAATAAGGACTGCGATTAAACATTTTGCGTGCTTCCTGCCAAGTGGCATCCAGCAATATGATACTTTCAAACGATTCAATAGGTGCAATGTCTGCATCGTCTACAGGATAAAGCAACGCCACATTTCCACGGTTGATTGCATCCAGCAAAGAAGGATTGGGTGTGTTTCTCGCCCAGATGATTCGCTCTACTATTTCCGGCGCAACATTTTTCGCCAACACACCGGTATTGGAGGTGCGCAGTAGCTCGCGTTCATGAGTGAGTAAAATATTTTCATTAGCTATTTATTGAAAGTCCCCCCACAAATATTGAACCAAACTAATCGCAGCTACTGGCGCAGTCTCTGTGCGCAGGACTCTAGGGCCGAGCGTAAGCGCGTTAAAGTTTTTTGCCAGGGCCTGTTCGATTTCACTCTCACTCAAACCGCCCTCGGGGCCAATCAACAAAGTGACGCTTTGAGGTTTTTGCCCGGCGGATAAAGTTTTGCTGTCGCGATGATGTAACACGAAACGTAAATCGGAATTTACCCGTGGAAGCCAATCGGAAATTTGGATGGGGGCAGATAATTGCGGCAGTAAATTGCGTTGGCATTGTTCGCAGGCGCTAACCAGGATTTGTTGCCAGCGATCCATTATTTTTTCCTGGCGATCACCGCTGGTCTTGACTTCGGTGCGCTCGGTAATGAGCGGGGTAATTCTGGTGACGCCTAGTTCGGTAGCTTTTTGCAATACCCACTCAAACCTTTCGCCACGTGAAATACCAATAGCTAATTCCAATCCCAGTGGCGACTCGCGATTATCTGCTGTGTGTTCGGCAATCAATACTGTGACATATTTTTTACTGACTTCATGAATAGTTGCCGCGAACTCGCCGCCCGTGCCATTGAATAAAATCAGTTCGCGTCCGGCTTGCATGCGCAGGACTTTACTCAGGTGATGCGAAGCGGATTCTTCCAGCTCGACCAATTCGCCGCTCAACAAAAATTGTTCCGTAAAGATTCGTGGAATTCGCATAGGTTCAGCTTCGAAAATCAATGTTCTATTTTAAGGTTCAGTGCCAAATCAATGTTTTCCAGCGCTGGCTCCAGGAATAATCGAGCGGCACCTGTATGTCCAGTAAGGGCATCAGCGGCCAATAAAATAGCGCCGGCAGTCCAGGTCGTTTTTTCGCGTGGCCAGATGACTTGATCGCGAAAGTTATAACCCGTCCAATAGCCACCATCGTCATCCATAAATTGGTGTAGCCAGCTAAATAAATTAACCGCCTTGGCATGCTCACCCGCCGCCAGGAGTGCAAGGGTTAATTCGCAGGATTCTGCTACTGTCACCCAGGGTTCATCGCTGACACAGCGGCAACCAATATTGGGCTCAACGAAAGTACTCCATTTGGATTCGATGCGCTGGTGCGCGATTTTGCTGTGCACTACACCGGTGAGTATTGGATAAAACCAATCCATGGAGAAGCGGGTCTTGGGCTCCCAGGTGCGGTCAAAGCATTCGGGGTGACGACGCAAAGTATTGCCTAGGTGCTGCCAGGCTTTATACCAATGAGCCGATTCTTCACCGAGCGTTTGCGCAATCAAAATAGCGCACTCAACACTTTTATAGATTGAACTTGAAGCGGTAACCAGCGCATCTTTTTTTGCGCTATTATCTTCGCCAACTGCCCAATAAATTTCACCGGTGGGTGCCTGGTAGCGCAATACAAATCCAATCGCCTTTTTTACCGCCGGGAAGAAATCGCGCAGAAATTTTGCATCTTGCGTTACTAAATAGTAATGCCAGATACCAGTGGCGATGTAGGCGATAAAATTGGTTTCGCGATGATTTTTATCGACGGCTTCATCACCCAAATAATTCGCCCACCAACTGCCGTCATCAAGTTGTTCCTGTGCAAGCCATTGATAGGCGTTTCGTGCAGCTGCTAATTCACCGCCAATAGTTAAACCCATAGCGGCTTCAATATGATCCCATGGATCAGCTTTACCATTAGCAAACCAGGGAATACAGCCATTGGATAATTGGTTTTGCAAAATATAATTGACCGTCGGGCGCAATAGCGACTCGGGAAAAAATCCTTTGGAAAGCAATAGGTTTTTCAAGAGCAATCCCCTCTCTTGGCCGAGCGCCCGCTTCCCTTTTGTAAAGGGGAGGAGTTATTGTTGCCAGCTTTATAAGATGGTTGGAATGTAACCACTTTCATCCTATGCAGATTATTTTTTAACAAAATACATCACCACACTTTTTCCCATAATCGGATTGAGGATTTTTTCCAGGGTTTGCGTCAGCCAGGGTTTTTCCATTAGATCCCATACTAATAAACGGTGATAAGCTTTAATCACCGGGTTTTGATCCTGGGTTTTCCACCAAAAACACTTTAACCACCAAAAAGGCGAGTGCAATGCATGGGCCCAATGGCGTTTATAAAAGCGAAATGGTTGCTGCTCGATCTCACTGCGCAGTTGGTTGCCGTTGAAAATACGGATATGTCCGCCTTCCACCCGCGAATATTCACTGCTCAGCCACCAACATATTTTTTCCGGCCAGGTGCGCGGCACAGTGATGGCCAAAAGCCCACCGGGTTTTAATATGCGTTCGATTTCCGCCAATACTCCTTGATAGTTATCAATGTGTTCGAGCACCTCGCTACAAATCACTTTATCGAAACTCTGATCGGAAAACGGCAGCCTCGTCGCATCGGCCTGTTGCAAATAAAATTGTTTGGTCGCCGCAGGTTGTGCGAAAGGCAGAAAACGCTCGCGACTGGTCAGCAAATCGCGATGGCTTATATCCACGCCGATTGCGGTGATATCACCATGTAAATAAGCATTGATTACATGGCGACCTTCACCGCAACCGAGATCCAACACCAGGTCACCGCTATTCAGAGGGAAGTCGCGAAAGTTAATCGTAAGCATTTTGCACCGACTCGGCTGATAGTGGGCGATCTACAGTTTGATTCTCCTGCGCCTGTTGCTGCACAATCTGGTGATAATAATGTTCCATTTTTTTACCTACGCAATCCCAGCTTAATTGTTGCAGTATATACGCGCGCCCCTTTTCGCCTAATTTTTCGCGCGTTTGATCATTTACCAATAGCTCATGTAATGCGCGGTGCAAATCTTCAACGCTCCCGGCGCGCACCAACCGCGCCGCATTGCCAACCACTTCCGGTAAAGCGCCACCATCACTGCATACCAGCGGTACGGCACAGGCCATGGCTTCAGCTGCGGGCAATCCGAAACCTTCGTATAAAGAAGGTACTATGGCGATACTCGCCCGGGCATATTCTTCAACTAATTGTTGGTTGCTTATGCCGGATTTAAATTGCACTACATCGTGCAAATCCAACGCTCGCAATTCTTTTTGCGTTTCACCATTTTCTGTTAATTTTCCGATAACAATTAAATGTAATTCGGGGAATTTACGGCGCAGTTGCGCCAGCGCGCGCAGTAATACGCTCAGGCCTTTTAACGGCTGGTCAGATGAAGCGGTGGTAATTAAGCGAAATGCGTCACGGGTAATATCGTCCAACGGTTTGAAAATACTCGCATCAACACCGTTGGGGATTACCTGGATTTTTTCTGCCGGGCGACCAAAGGCTGCGACAATATCCGTTCGGGATTGGTGCGATACCGTAAGCACATGGTTGAGTTGCTGCACCACTTTTTTTTGCATCGCCAAAAAGCTGTACCAGCGATTGATGAGCCAGCGCTGGCCCTTCTCCGTTGCAGCGGTAAGGGCGAGGTCGCGATCCCGGGTAATCGGATGATGGACGGTGGCGACGACATTGACACCGCGTTTTTGTAACGCCAGTAACCCATAACAAAGGCTTTGGTTATCGTGGACGATATCGTAGTGCGGTTTATGTTTTTTAAAATATTTATGCAGGCGCCGCCCAAAACTATAGGGTTCACCAAAGGCACCGCTTAATTTGCTCCACCATTCATAAAAATCGGCGAGCGATAAACAATGTGTTGGGCGCAGCGCGCGGGTGGGATTGGGATGCGCGTATAAATCAAGGCTGGGCAATTTAATTAACCGCACACGCGGATCCAGTTCGGGATAAGGCGGGCCGGAAATCACATCAACGCTGTGACCTAAATCGAGCAGGGATTTGCTTAGATAGTGGAGATAAATCCCCTGCCCGCCTACATGAGGATGGCTGCGGTAGCCAAGCAGGGCGATGCGCAATTTTCCGGCGGTTTCCGCACCTGCAACTGCATCAGTACGCGGCATCCCGGTATCGGCGGGTGTCCGTTGGATGTTATCGGTAACGGGCAAATAAGACATGAACAGGCTTACCTTGTGAGATCTGCGCATTATAGGCGCAGCAAGGTAATTAGCTCCAAATAATCACCGCGCCACAGCGCCTCCGGGGCGGTCCTCATTGCGCTTCCTCCCCTAATTCTTTCAATTGCGCCTTCATCGCGCTGTCGGGCGTTTCCGGCACCGGTGGCGGAACGGCTATTGCTGATGACACTGCCGCACCTTGGGGTACTTGCTCGACCACCCGGAAACGCAGCATCCCGATCAATTGGTTAGCTTCGGTTACCACATGTATTTGCCAGCGGCCGAGCGATTGCTCGGGGAAATTGACCTTATGCGACCAGGCGCGATACCCCGCTTCACGTCCACCGTTGATATCCAGCGCTACCCTGTCAACCACCTGGCCATTCAATCGCCACTCATGGTAGATCCGTTCGTTTAATCCGCGCGGGGCGTGAATGGCGGTATAGGCGTACAGACCCCTGTGTAGCTGCTCCCCGGCGATAATGGTGAGGGAATTCTCGGGGGAGCGATTATCGCTATC
>JAJQJO010000148.1 GCA_021323495.1 Cellvibrio sp.
ACGTTAACGTTGTGCGCATCAAGATCACCGGTATTTTTCACTGCCACTGAATACGTAAAATTAAAATTGCGAATCACATTAGCGGGTGCGGTGACGGTGTTACTAAATGACGGGCCCTTGGCCAACGCGAAATTTTCTTCAGTCGCAAGCGTATAAGGCTCGCTACTGGCACCATCAAACGAGGTACTGTACGCGTACACTTTTACTACAGCCCTCTGGCTCGCTTTTGCTGCCACTTGATGCACATTGTCTTTTACCGAGATATCAGAATCCAATTGTGCATTGGTAGTTTCGGCATAAAGCTTTAAATCCAGGTCTGACAGGCTGCGATAAGTTGTTGGTGTTGCGGCGTTGTTGTATTGCACATCGCGCTCCCATACCAACGTTGCCTTATCGCCGTTGTACATATGGCCTTTGTAAAGCTTGTAACTGCCGGTTTGGTTTTTGGGTTTTACGCTGCTGGAGAAATAATCGTTGCGATGGAAATGTGCGTGCGACAAATCCATATAGCCCCAACCATAGGTTTTGTTCCACTCTTTACCGACTTTCGCACCATCATCTGCAGTGGTAGCCGTATCGCTGTCTTCCCAGGAGTCGGCGGTATTAATCAGGATTGCTTTGATTGTGCGCGGGTCACTCACGCCTGCATCGGTTAGCAATAATGTCGCCGCGCCCACTTTGGGTGCTGCTGAACTGGTGCCGCCCATTTCGGAATATCCGCCGCTCACATTGCATGTCATGGTTCCTGTACCAGGCGCAGTCAGGTCTGGTTTCTTGCGGCCACCCACAGTTGGGCCACGGCTACTGGATGCAGTGATCACGTCATCGGTGCGTGTCACTGTGTTCTTATCCCACATGTTCGCCACGGTCAAACCGTTATAGTTGTTAGCAGGAACGGTCATGGTATTGGTGCCAAAGCCCGCATTACCGGCTGATTTTGCCCAGTTGGTGTAATAGTCAAACACCACACCATCAACAAAGCGGGAGAAAGGATGCCAATCGCTACCGGTGGCAGGGTCATTGCCCCAGGAATAGTTGATCACTTCCGGATCATCGCCCGCTGAACGCAGCATCCAATCCGCACCGGCCATAGATGTTGCTACATCGCCGGCATTTTCAATAAGGATGGCATCCAAACCAAACGCAAGCCCCTTATGCGTCGCATTTTTACTGGCATACATACAAGCGACACCAGTGCCATGTGCACCATTAGGTGCGTAGTTTGAATAAATGGTGTGTCCGGCCAATGCGGCGTGAGTTTCCATTACACCACTGTCGAGTACACCCACGTCCCATATGCCGCCATCATAGCCAGACGACCACCAGGTGGTAGCACCTAATGATTGCGCTTGAGTGTTCAACTCTTCTTTACCGGGAGCGTTGTAAAACACCTCAGCTACACCATCCAAACTGGCAATTTCTTTGAGCGCAGAGGCGGGAATTTCTGCACTTACCGCATTCAGGGTGACATAACGCTCCTGCACTTTTGCGCCCAAATGGGTGATGCGATCAATATAGAGTTTTTGCACATCGGCAACAGCAGCAGCCGATTCAAGCCCGATTTGATGGCGCAACTCACTCGTCAATTTATCGCGCTGCTCATTCAAGGTGCGAATTTCTGTTTTATCGGCATCAGTTATGTACTGACTTAACAACCTGCTTTTTTCAGTTTCGCTTGCTTTACTTTCCAGCGTTTCCTTAGGCAGGTATTTATCATAAATACCACGCACCCGCGCCGCTAGCGTATCTATATTGGGTTCATAGCGCTGATTGAGTGCACGGGCAATTTTGCGCTGGGGTTGTTCACCGAACACAATAATCACCGGCAAAGAGGCTTGCTGGACCGCAAGACGCTCAAGTACTGGATCTATACGCAGCACAGATTCCACGACCGGCAGCTCGGTTTTTCGATCATTATCGGCCAGGGTAGTACTGGTGTAGCAGGCTATGGCGATCAGCACTGCACGGGTGAGGGGATTGAGAGCAGTATGATTAAGAACAGCATTTGGCATTTTCATGATGAGATCCTTCTAGGTAAGAAATATTCAGTGTTAATCCAGCGCAGCTCATGCTTGCCACTGGATAAAACCATTGTGGTGCAACGATGATTGGATCGCCGTGAAAAAGCACCGAGGTATTTGTGAAAAATTCACAGGAGGGAAAATCTGAAAAACAAAAGCCACACCGCAATACGGAGGAGCTTGTGTAAAATTAGCGACAGGATTAATACTGAATGGAGAATTGTAATCTTGTGAAAGGAGAGGATCTCATGGAGGCGGATTCAACCCCCATGAGAAGCAATTAACAAATGTCAGCCATTAAAACGGAACAACTCTGATAGGTGGATCATATTCCTTACCATTTACCCAAATACTATAGTCAAAAACTAATGAGTTGTTTTTTCGAAACTCTTCGACAAACTCTTTTCTTTCAAAAATATTTTTTGGTATTTTAATCAAAACCACACCATCCTTTGATGAATTTGAAACAACCCTATTAGGTGCTTTTTTATTTTTAAATACAATTTTAAATTCATCAGGTCCAGCATATAAAACATTCTGACCAGGGTGAACAATAACCTCTTTTACAGTTTCTTTAGGGATACCATCTTTATCCAAAAAAATCCCGACGACCGCCGTGTTTGTTCCTGGAAGCACGCGCCCTACTTCAGGTTTACAATCAGCTACCGCGCACCCGGAAACATGCAACACAAAAATTACAGATAAAAAAACTTTAACTAGTTTCATATTCATTTCCTTTAGTTAACAATTAAATGATTTTATTGTCCCGCAAAAACGACAATCCTGGATCAGCTTTCACTAAATTAATGGAATATCCGCCATCTATCAACCTCCTAACATACACCCTAACCAACTCGATATCTCTTTTCTGCATCGCTATTTTTAAATGTGCATAATTTGATTCGATGCTGGAACTTTCGCCCGCATCAGAAATTTTCATTGCTTCCTCAGCTTTCTCAATATTATTCAGACCTACGTATGCACGAGCCATAAACTGATAGTCCCTCGCCATCAACGAAGAAGTAACAGACCTTTTTTCAAGGCTATTTAAAGCAACCTCATAGTAAAGCAGTGCCTTTTTCTCGTCCTTTAATCCATAGCGATACAAATCAGCGATGCTTATTTGCCATTCATTACTGTCCGGCTCCAACTGCAAGGCCATCTTGTACATTGCCAAGGCTTCATCAAAGGAGGATGACAAATAAAACATACTGCCACTGTTCCCATAGAAAAGGGCAACAGGCTCAATATCCGATGCGCGCTTGAGCGCAATTGCCGCCGCCTTGAAGTCATCAAGATACATAAAATTGGCTGCTATATTGTTATAAACACTAGCGTTTTCAGAAAGAAACTCTAATGACTTATTATAAACCTCTGTTGATTCGTGATATTTTTTAATTTGTGTCAAATAGCGTCCATAACTAGCGTATGCTAACCAATGTTTGGGGTTCCCCCCTATAACAACATTGTATATTTCTTCCGCTTTTTTATGATCGCCACTCAATCCATAAACACTAGCTAGATTAATAATCGCGAAAATATCGTTGTCGTCCAACTGAATGGCTTTATTTAACCATTCAGCCGCCCTGACATAATCCTTTTTATCCCTATAAGCTAACCCCAGGGCTGCATGAGCTTTAGCGGAATACTTATCCTTTTCTAAAGCTAATAAACAATTTTTCTCTGCTTCACTAAACCATCCTGTAGAATAATCCAATGCGTACTTTTTTAAATACGCTTGACACAAGCCTGAGTATGCCAACGAGAAATTCTCATCATGAATAATGGCCTGATTAAAAAGCTGAATAGAATTATCGATATTATTTTGGCTCATCTCCATATCCAAAAGGTTGGACCCTTTCAAATAATAATCATAAGCCGTAACATCTCCAGTCAACTTTAACGGCGCAGGCCGGAAATTCTGCAAATCAAATTCATCTGCCAAATACCGCGCAATCTCTCCCACCAACCTGTCCTGCAGAATAAAAATATCCTGATAAGTACCATCCAGTTTCCCACCGGCGATTTGTATATTATCTTTGCGACGAAACAATCGGTAGGCGATGCGCAGGTTATCGCCCAAGCGCTGCACACTGCCTTCCAATCTTATTGGAGCATGAATGCCTTCTTTTGCATCGACGATATACACATCGCGCATATCAGCTAATTGCGAACGAACCGCTTCGGTAATACCGGCAGAGAAATAATCGGCATCGCCTTTTTCATTCATCAGGTTGTGGAAATCAGCGATCTCCACATAATTGGCGGCGTAGCCGGGGACTAGCCAGCGCGGAATAAAATAAACACCGGCGGCAATAAAGGCGAGCAAACATGCCGTTAGCGGATAACGGTAGGCGACCATCTTTTTATTGACGCCGCGTAAAAAATAAAAGAGATGGTCGCGCCAGCCGATACCTGAAGGTTTGATCAGATAAACGCGGATTTTTTGCTCAATATTTTTTAGTGCCTGCACTCCCAAACGTTTGGCGGGCGATGACAAAGTGAAGCGGACTTCGTCATACACAGCTTGCGAAATGCAAATACCTTCGGCGACAGCAAGGGGCTCAAGGCGGGCGGCGATATTGACGCTGTCACCAAATACTGCACCATCGCGCAGCATCACTTCGCCCTTGTGTAGGCCGATGCGGGTTTGCAACGGGGGCAATTTTTTATCGCGAACGTCGTTGAAAGCTTGCAAATGTTGTTGGATAGCGATGGCGGCGGCGGTTGCACTGGATGCGGAATCAAAGCGGGCAAAAATCGCATCGCCGATAAACTCAACCAGTTGCCCACCTTGCGCTTCAATATGGGACAGCAAAATTTTGCGATACTCGCCCAACATTTCTATCGCCATGGCTTCATTGCGCCCCATAAGGCGCGAATAGCCAACGATGTCGGTGAACATGAGTGTCTGTTCACAATGTTGATTGTGTTCGGCGACCATAGTGCAGTCGGCTCTCCGTGCGATAGCGTTTGGTGAATTTAGAATGATAGTCCTTGCCGCCGGAACAGCGGCATTTGAGGCGGCGATTATTGTGTGTTTTCGTGACAATAACAACCAACCTTTGGCACTAGTGAGGCACAGCACAAAAATTTGGTTGCTCAACGCGTGACGGTTGGCCTTATGCGCACACAAGGGGTTATGATTGCCGGAAAAGTCGAACAACCAATTCACATTTCATATAAGAAGCTTACTGCCATGTTAGAAAACGTCAGCCTGTTTGCCGGTGTGCCGCTGCATTATCTTGCGGAATTGGAAAAAC
This sequence comes from Cellvibrio sp., assembly GCA_021323495.1. Classification (GTDB taxonomy): domain Bacteria; phylum Pseudomonadota; class Gammaproteobacteria; order Pseudomonadales; family Cellvibrionaceae; genus Cellvibrio. The sequence goes on from JAJQJO010000148.1 coordinate 5,285, forward strand.
TGAGCGTATTGCGCAAGTATCCCAAGAACGCGGTGCTGGTGACCGAGGGTGATGAGTCCACCCATTTGTACATTATCCGCAAGGGTACGGTGAGCGCTTATCTGAACAATGAAGATGGCCGCCAGGTAAATCTGAATTACATGCATGAGGGCGAATATTTTGGCGAGCTGGCGCTACTTGACGGCCGACCCCGCTCAGCCTCCGTTATCACCATCACCGATTGCGAAATTGTGCTGGTATCGCGCGCCAGTGTGCTTGAGCTTATCCAGAAACATCCGGATTTTTCATTGCTGTTATTGACGGAACTGACGCGCCGCGTACGCGCTTTGACTGATAGCGTAAAAGATATGGCGCTGCTGGATGTATATGGCCGGGTGAGCGCAGCACTGGAAAAGCTGAGCGATGAAAACAAACGCATCCACAATCCGAAAGTGACCCATCAGGATATTGCCAATATGGTGGGTTCGTCGCGCGAGATGGTGAGCCGGATTATGAAGCAACTGTTGATTGGCGAATATATTGAGCAGTGCCCGGGCTATATTGAAATTAAAAAACCCTTACCGCGTTACTGGTAAGGGCCGCAAATGCATAACCAGGTAATCATTAAAAGCTGTAATTAAAACCAATTGCGGCACCAAGGCCACGCGGTAATTCCTCTCCATCAATACGGGTTTCAGACAGTGTGGAAGAAATATCCAGGTTCAGGAACTTGAACATGGTAGCGCCCAGGCTGGCACCGGAAAGTTCACTGCCCGCGAAATTGCGGCTAACACCCGCGCGGATATTATTGAACCAGGCATTTTCAAAATCGTAGCTGGTACTTAGCGAACCCCATTGTGTTTCGCTCCCGGCGGGATCAAATACCGAGTTGATATCGTAGGCAGCAAATATGCTCCAACGCTGCCCCTCACTCACCCATGCACCCTCCGCCTTGAATTGATGCTCCGCCGTATAGCGCTCGGTATCCCCCAATTCCTTGCGGATTTCGGAATTGGAAATACCACTGTAATCCAATTCGGGGAAATCAAATTCCGGCTCGCCCAGATTTATCAGGGTAATGCCCGCACGGTAGCGTGCAGATTGCCAGAGCAAACCCAGATCGAGCCCGAGTTTGTTCTCGGTGACAAAATCGGCATCGCGGGCATCATCAAATACATCCTCGGCATCGGTCAGGTCTCCGAGGCGGGTAGTGAGTCTGGTTAAACCAATCTGGGTCAACTTTGGCCTTACACCAAAAAATAAAGTGCCTTCGTCTGCGCTGAACATCGGACGACTATAGCTGGTTCCGAATTCCACCAGCTTGGCCGCACGGGTTAACAAAAGACTGTCATTATCATAGGTCGCACTGACTTCACGCGTGTTAGGGTCAAACGTCAAATGCAATCCACCGGTCAGATCGAAGGTGGTCCTCGGGTCGCCCGGCGCCAAATCGTAAGCCGCGCGCAACTCGGCCAACGCAGCATCCGCATCGAACTCAAGCGCTTCGGTCAAACCCACAGCAGAAGTATTAATCCAACCCGTTACATCAAAACGCAGGGTTCCGCCCAGCACATCGTTATTAATCAGCAGCGCAAATTCGCTCCCCCCCTGGGCGATGGCATAGCCTTCGGTACGGATAAATGCGAGTACGGCCGCTACTTTGACGGCCCTGTCTTTCACCGAATCGATCAAGGCTTCCAGATCCGGATTACTGACATTATCGATAGTGCCTACATCAGCCCCGGAACCACCAACATCGTCACCGTCGCCACTACCGGCCTCTTGACGATCAAGGGCGGCACTAGCCTCATCAATACGGTCAAACAGATCATCGACATTGCCGTATTCTATGGCTGCCCCAAAATTCCAATAGCCCGCTACGCCAGTGTCGCTATCCAGGAACTGGCGATCAAATGCACCGCTTGCCGGATTGGATGAGGTAGAAATGTTGCCATTACCAGCCGTTACATCCCCTAACGTCAGGCGCGAACTACTGCTTCCCCTGGCAGATGCCTGGGTAGAACCCACCACCAGACTAATTGCTATCGCCAACACGCTTAGGCCACGCACAGGAATTCGCTCGAGCTTGTTCATACAAACCACCTCACACAGAGGAATAGAAAAGGGAAGGAGAGATGGCATAGCAAATTCCTTACTATGCCCAAGACCTGAGTATAGGAAGGATAACCACGATGTCGAGGCGGCAATTCCAAAGATCATTTATACCCTAGCGATTGCACTACCCACTGTTTCAGTTGGGGTATGGACATTGCGCCAGAGACACGCTGAATTTCCTTACCATCCTTAAATAAAATCAACGTCGGGATACTGCGGATCCCCCAGCTTTGGGCGATAGAAGGAACTGCCTCGGTATTGAGTTTGGCAAGGCGGATGTGCGGCTCCATTTGCGCTGCCGCTTGCTCAAACACCGGTGCGAAACTTTGGCAGGGACCACACCAGGGCGCCCAGCAATCGACCAATACCGGAATATCATTTTTTTCCAGGGTATGGGCGACATTACCGGGATTTAATTCCAGTGGCTTACCAATAAATAAAGCGCGCTTGCATTTGCCGCAAGTAGGATTATCACTCAAGCGTTCTGTTGGCAGGCGATTAGTGGCGAAGCAATGGGGGCAATTGACTTGGGTTGCGCTCATAATGATTCCATATTATCGATAAAAAGGTAGCGGGTAAGATGGGCGCCCCGCATGAAAATTTCAAGCGGGAATTTCAAACGCTATAGTTACGCGCAGGAACAACACAGGCAGAAAAAAGCCCGCTAATGCAAAGGGGAGCAGTAGCGGGCAAAAGAAATATGCAAACCAATCAAGGCAATAAAACTATTGGTGCGCTGCGACAGATTGCCGTGCGAACTCCCAACCGCCACCGAGGGATTTATACACGGCGACCAAATTCAACAACACCTGCATATCGCTTTGCGCCAGTTGCGCGCTGACGACTAATTGCGCGCGCTGTGCATCCAACACACTTAAAAAATCGCTGCTGCCCACTTCAAAACGTTGGCGTGCAAAAAACGCAGCTTGATTACTCGTCGCCAGAGCGCGCTGTAAACCTTTGCGGCGCTCTTCTTCGCGCGAAAAATTTTGCAGGGCATTGTCGGTCTCTTCCAATGCGACCAATACTTGTTGTTCGAACTCGGCGATACGCGCCTGGGTACGCTCATCAGCCGCATCAATTTGCGCATCCACCCGACCGAGATTAAAGGCAGCCCATTGGATCCGCGGTGAAAAAGAAAAGGTATCGGTACCCGTATTGCCGAGGCGCGTCCAATCCGTCGATACATAACCAATTGCACCCGTGAAGGTGACGCTGGGATACAAATCCGCTACGCGAATATTGTATTCCGCCACTGAGCCGGCAAGGGCTTGTTCAGCGCGGCGTACATCGGGCCGACGTTTTAATAAATCCGTCGGATTACCCACTGCAAATGATGC